>CALYRM010000012.1 GCA_945482995.1 uncultured Clostridia bacterium
AAGAAAAGCACACTACGCTTCGCGACTGCGAAGTATAGTGTGCTATACTTTTATTTCTGACTAATAATCCCTATGTGAACTGCGCTTTAGGCATCCATTTTTTAACGTGCAATGTGGCAGAGCCGCAAGGCTGTCATCCCGAGCATAGTCGAGGAATCTCTAAAACGGGGTACAAAACATTGTTGTGAATGAACCTCAAGCGTTCAAAATTTTAGTGGTTGTATTTGCTTCGTTAATGTAAAGTGTGCAATAGGTTTCCGCATGCTCGTATGCCTCGCTTAAAATCCGTGATTGTCGGGAGATGTCTCCACTGCGGTCGACATGACGGAACCAAGATAAGGTCCCTCGACTACGCTCGGGATGAATTACTCTTTTTTTAGTCCGCAAATCTCGGCAAGCTTCTTAAAGTGTGGTAGGCTTCTCTCTATTACGTCGGGTGAAACGCAATAGGCAATTCTTACCCAATTGTCAACGCCGAACGTTTCAGACGGGACGAACAAAATTCCCAAACTCTTTGCTATCTTCATAAAATCATCATTTGGAAGCGGCGACTTCATAAATATATAAAACGCACCCTTTGGCTCAATCAACGTGAACCCATATTCCTTTAATGCGCCGTATAACCTATCTCTATTGTGTTTGTAAATCTCTATATCCGCAGTTAAGCCCAGTGACTCCGAAACCACATATTGGAAAAGCGAACTTGCGCATACATAGCCCAACGCTCGTCCTGCTCCGCATATGGTTAAAAATAATTCTCTATCGTTTTGTGCCTTTGGCGAAACGGCAATGTAGCCTATTCTTTCTCCTGCAAGCGAAAGCGATTTTGACCAAGAATAGCAAACTATTGAGTTATCGTACAAATTAGGAATATAAGGTACCTCGGTATCGTCATAGACAAGCTCTCTATATGGTTCGTCGGCAATAACATAGATTGGTTTCTCTTTTGTTGAACGTTTGGCAATCACCTCAAACAAATGACTTAATTCTTCCTTACTGTAAATTCTGCCCGTTGGATTTGACGGGGAATTTATAATAACGCCTACCGTACGTGGGGTAATTAACTTTTCTAAGCCTTCAAGATTAAATCCAAAATTTTCTGCTGCACGCTGCACATTTAAAACACCACCAGCAGCCTCAACAAAAACTTTATATTCCGGAAAATAAGGAGCAAACACAATAAATTCGTTGCGCTCTTCATCAACAAGCGCCTTGAATACAATGGATAATGCAGCCGCTGCACCTGTAGTCATATATATATTTTGTACAGGCATATCCGCATTAAATTCTTTCTTGATATAGGCAGAAATTTTTTTGCGGACTTCTTTATCACCCTCGGCTGACGTGTATAGGTGTATGTCGGGATTATCCACCGCCTGCTTGATTAAATCATTAACCGTATGGGGTGCAGGAATATTCGGATTGCCTATGGTAAAATCAAATACGCTGTCTTTTCCATGAACTTCTGCATACTCCTTTCCATACTCAAACAATTCTCGAATAACCGATCTTTTACTTCCTAATTCATACATTTTTTTATTCATAAAAGTTTATTTCCTTTTCTATTTATGCTATGTAACATTATTCGAATTACGTCATTTAGACCAACGTGGAGGGATTTCCCTACAAGTACCGACTCTTTGCAAAGCACTTCTATTTAATGTGCAATATGCAATGTTATGAATGATTTGACGGCTTTGCCGTAATTAATTGAAACCGCTGGTTTCGTGAATTCTCGTGAAGCAGCACTCCGTGAATTGAATTGCACATAATGGTTGCAATTCGTTGTGGATTAAATTCTTTTATGGAACGCTTGAGGTTCGTTCATAACAATGTTTTGCACCCCGTTTGAGAGGTTTCTCGACTACGCTCGAAATGACGCCGGCGAGTCAGGGTGGCGAACATACTACACTACAAACTGATAGGTAAAAGGCGAATTTGGATTAAAGGGTAATTTGCTATCAAGATTAAATGTTACCTTTAATGTCGTGTCCCTCGTTATGTATTCCTTAATTTCGGGAGAAAGAATATTATATAGATTCTCGGGTACGTTGACAACTAACTCACTTACTTGATTTTGCAAATCGGCAACAAGCAACTTTTCCTTTAATTCCGCAATAAGATTCAGTAGTGCATATTCTTTTGTAAAAAATTCACCCTCTTTGCAGTACGGACACTGCTCTACCCATTCGCATATCGTTCTACGCGATTTTCTTTCTCTGACCAATTCAACCATTCCAAGTTTCGTTGGTTCGGCGTATACCTTTACGTTTATACGATCGGATTCGCACTGTTTTTTAAGTTCCTCTATAAGTCGTGAATTGTAGTCGGGGTTTTTCATTGATATAAAATCAATCAATACCGCACCACCAATATTACGCAAACAGAGCTGCCTTGCAATTTCACCTACCGACAGCAGGTTTGTTTTCAATACACCCTCTTCACGGTTTTTGCCATAGATGAAGCGAGCGGCGTTTACATCAATAAAAGTACACGCCTCGGTATAATTAAATCGAATATTAACTCCTTTATCGTTTATCTGTATTTCCTTTGACGCTATTTCTTTTAGCGATTCAAGGTATTCCGTTATAGTGATTAGTTCACCCTTTTCTTTTATTATATTCTTAACGCCAAGTCTTTTTGCTACTGATACTATTTCTTCGTCATTGGCAATAAGGGTATCTAAAGACGGCAAATAATCCTTTATGAAAAGTTCTTCTTTATTTTCGCCTCTTTTTAGCAATCCTATTTGCGTTTGGTGCGAAAAGTCGTACTTAATTTTTTGGTAGAGTTTGACAACTTCTTCAAACTCCGTCAATAAATTATATATACACTCTTTATTCGCTTGGGTACGAATTATCAACCTACCGCCGACGGTTTTTAATCTGCTCAAAAATTCGTTTTCGGCAGTTTTCAATTCCTTTTTCTTTTCAATAGTCAACTTTTGACTATACGCTATCTCGTTTTTTTCGTTTGGAATAAATATCAAGGACGGCGTTTTTAAGGTGATTTTTGTGGTTGCCTTATAGGTTTTTCCGTCGTGGTCGTCCGACGTAATTTGTACCAAAAGGTATTCACCCAAGGAATAGCCTACACCCGAAACAAACAAATCCCTATCAAGTCCGGCGTCAAGAAAGGTAGCACCCTGCACTTGATTGTTGACGACCTTTGCCTTATATATATTGTTAAGAATTGACGGCTTTTGAATATCGAAAGAAAAGTCGGCAAAGTACGCCCACGGTTTTTTGTCGATATTATATGTTATTATTGTTCTTTCGGGAGTTTTATCAAATACACCCACCACCCCAATGGGAAGCGGAATAGTCATTATTTACTTAAATAGGCGTCCACGTCTATCAAAACGCCGTTTTCATTTATAAATTGTTTAGTACGCCAAATATTATTTGTATCAACCTCGATATCGAAGGCACGTGCGATGGAAATTGCCAAAACGTCCGCTCTCATGTTGACTGCGTTGATGCAAACGGTAATAGTATCGCCCGAGCAATTTATTGAATGTACGTCGGGAATAATATCTCTTTTTCTGTCGGGTTCTTTTCTTGTTGGATAGTCGACAACGAAACTTTCGTTATTGAGTATGCCGTTAATTTGCTCTTCCTTGCCCGCAATGTTCGCTTTGATAACGTATTCCGCATAAACAACCTTTGCAGCAAGATTAGGGTTCTTTTCAACCTTAAACGCCTTAATACCTTCCATACCGGCTACGCACACCGCATTGTATTTTGTCAAGAAGTCGTCGGGGCCCATATCCGTTTGAACGGTAACGTATTCGGCCGCACTATTGATTGCCAACGGAAGCGGTATTCCTAATTTCGTAACCATATGTGGATTGAAACCTTGCGAAAAAGCTACGTCAATTCCTGCACGCCTAAATGTTCTGTTCATATGTCTCAAAACGTCTATATGAGATAGATATATCGCTTTATCTTTTTTGTAGTATTTTAAGGTAATCATTATTCGCCCCATTCGTTACAGTTGCATAGTTTCTTAAAGCCACAGCCCTTACATCCCTTGTTACAGCTTGCCGTAGGTAACCCCTTTTCCGACAATTCCTTTTCGTGCAAGAAGTATTTTTCACTAACACCGCTATCTATAAAGCCCCAAGGCAACTCTTCGTCTACCTTCCATTCTCTTGTGTATTTTCTTGGAGAAATGCCACATTCTTCAAGCGCTTTCAACCAAATATCGTATCTAAAAAATTCTGTCCAACCATCCATTTTAGCGCCCATACGATATGCCTTTTCTATCACCCTAGCAAGCCGTCTGTCACCTCTTGCGAATACGCCCTCTATATGACTTGTGGTGTTGTCGTGATATTTGAAGTCCACGCATTTAACCTTTTTCAGCTCTGCCAACAAATACCGTTGTTTTTCAATCATTTGCTCGGGAGTAATTTGCTCCGCCCATTGGAATGGCGTAAATGGCTTTGGAACAAACACGGCGCAACTTACCGATATGTTAGGCGCACCCTTTCCGCCATGCATTTCTCTATATTTGTGTTTGATATTTCTACAAATTTGAACGATACCGTCCAAATCCTCTTGCGTTTCGGTAGGCAAACCCAACATGAAATACAACTTTATGCTTTGATAGCCACTACCAAACGCATATTCAACCGATCTCATAATATCTTCGTCGGTTACGTTCTTGTTGATAACGTCTCTAAGTCTTTGAGTTCCTGCCTCGGGGGCAAACGTTAAAGAACTTTTGCGAGCCTCTTGACTAAACTCGGCCTTAAATGTATCAAGTCTTAGTGACGGCAGTGCAAAATGAACGTGATAGTTGTCCGAACACGGTTTCAACCCCGGAATTAAGTCATATATGCCCGGATAATCGCCTGTCGACAAGCTACCCAACGATATCTCTTCAAAGCCCGTTTCCTTTACTGTTTCTTCGCACAGCTTCAAAATAGTATCTACCTTTCTATATCTAATAGGTCTATACCAAAAGCCTGCTTGACAAAATCTACAACCGTTCGCGCAGCCTCTATATAGTTCAACCATTGCCCTATCGTGCACTGCCTCTATGGATGGTACAAGTTGCTTAGTGGGATAATAGCATTTATCAAAATCTTCAACATATGCTTTTTGCACCTTACGTCTATTACTTGGAGTGTTTAGTGCCGGCACGTATACGCCCTTTATTCCTTGCGCGGCTTCTAAAAACTTTTGTTTATTAAAGCCTTTTTCTTTATGGTCTTTGTATAAAGAGATTATTTCGGGGAGCATATCTTCGCCTTCGCCGACGTTGATAAGATCGAAGAAGTCAGCAAATGGTTCGGGGTTCACAGAGCAAGGTCCGCCAGCCATTAAAATTGGGTATTCGTCGCCACGTTCACACGAATAAAAGGGAATTTTCGCAAGGTCAAGCATATACAAAATATTGCTATACAAAAGTTCGTATTGCACCGAAAAGCCCAATAAATCAAAATCTTTTAGTGGAGTCGAAGTTTCCAAGGAAAAAAGCGGATAATCGTTTTCTCTTAGTATCTTACCAAAATCGTCGGCAGGGGCAAAACTTCTCTCACATTCCGCATAGGATAAATCATTAATTCTATGATATAAAATTTTAAGTCCCAAGTTTGACATTCCAACCTCGTATAGGTCGGGCATACACATACATACACGCACACCCTCTTTTGTCATAATCGGTTGGTTGGGTTCGCCACCCGTATATCTTGCAGGCTTTTCCGCCTTTAAAATCAACTCTTGTAAAAGCTTATCCATATTGTTCCCTATTCTTTATATTAGTCTTGCATTGCAAGCGCCGCAGCGCCGATTATACCTGCGTCATTGAAAAATTTTGCAGTTTTTATATATACTTGTGGATTGTTTTTGCCACCATATGCTTTTGCGTTTACCTTTTCTTCAAGAGGTTTAAAAATACGCTCTCTCTTGCTGATTCCACCGCCTAAAACAATTAATTCCGGGCGGAAAACGTTTACATAATTAACCAAGCCCTCGACAATATCGTCAATATATTCGTCAATCATTTTAGCAATTTCTTTGTCGCCTTTTTCGTCCGCCTCGAATACGGTAAAACCATCCAAACCCTTTTCGGCAATTAACCTTGCAATTATGGAGTCGGGATTAGCAACTGCTATAGCTTCAGCTCTTCTCAATAACGAAGTTGTAGAGGCGTATAATTCCCAACAGTCCTCTCTGCCGCACGCACACTTTAAGCCTCTTTCCTTAATGCGGATATGTCCGCCCTCAGTGCCTGCCGAACGGTTGCCTAAAAGCATTTTCCCGTCAACAATGACCGCTAAACCTACACCCGTACCAATAGTTATTGCGACAACATCCTTATAACCCTTTGCCACACCAAAACGCCATTCGCCAATAAGCGCGCAGTTTGCGTCATTGCCCAAATAACATGGCTTGTTCGTTAATTTGGAAAGCATTTTTGCGTAATCGACATTATACCAACCGATATTCGCGGCAAAACTTACAACGCCGTTGTGTGCCGTACCCGGTACGCCCGTACCGATTGCGACAACATCGCTAAAATCAACGTTGCCCTCTTTCGCTGTATCGAAACATAAATTGGCAATATCTTGTATAGCTTTTTCGGGATGTCCAACATCGGTCTTTATTGTCTTTTTTGCTATAATTTCGCCGTTATCGTTTACGAGTCCGGCTTTAATTGTCATTCCACCTATATCAATACCTATGTACATAGCCCTTTCTTCCTTTATCTATTCTACTCCTGCTACCGTTACGCCCTCGATTTTACAAGCCTTAGGTCCTTTATAAGAAAGAGAATTAAACCTTTCTTTAGTGAAAGTCATATTGTTTTGTAGCTTTAACAAATTACCGCTGCACGAGCCGCCCGTTATTGGCTTAACCTTGCCGTTTTCGTAGAGATATCCCAAACGAATTTCGCCACCAAATACACCTGTAAAGGCGTCGCATTGAAAATCGGAAAACGCTACGATATACAATGTATTATCGGTAAGTAGCTCGTCCATACTCTTTGTGCCGTTTTCAAGTTCAATGGTATTATATCCGCCTGTAGGCTCTATACCTAAATAACGACAGTATCTTGTGCTTCCGAATATGGATTTAAGTTCGCCGTTTTCAAGCAAGGTTCTATCCGTCATTTTGATACCGTCACCACTATATGGAGCGGTTGATTTCAACACAACAGACAGTTTTTCACCCTTTGCATCGGGTTGAACGGATTCGCCAACCTTATAATCGGAATATCCCATATAAACGTAAGCGGCGTTGGCTCTTTCTAAATATAAATCCATAAGTGTGCCAATAAACTTGCCATCTAAAACAAGATTATACGTGCCTGATTTAAGCTCTTTAACTGCTCTTGCTCTATCATAGACAGTTTTTAAGCTGTCAGCAACGAGCTCGGACAAAGCAGCCGTGTCGGGCTTGTCATATTCAAAAGATATATGCAATTCAACGTCCTTTGGCTCTTTGGCTTGAACGACAAATTCGCCTGTAACCTTATCGGTTGTGTAACTAACGTCGCCACCTTTCGAAGTAACTGTATGAATTATCGTTCTTTCGGCAAACACTTCTGCTGAGTTTACAAACGAGTTTTTGGAAGTCGGAGCAAATATTGCTTTTGCCATTTTTTCGGCAACGCTTGTCAAGTCCTCTCCTGCATTTTCAACAAACGCCACCTCGGAATCGGGCAATTCAAAGGTTGGGTTCATTGCGTTTTTCGCACCCACAATACAAGACTCGAGCTTACTCTCAATCTCGTCGGTTGACGCATTGGGTCCAAATACCATATTCGATTGCCCCTTTTGCGTGCCGTCCTCGCTCGCTACAAAAACGGTTACGTTATAGTATGTAACGTTCTTTGCTCTCGACAAGTCAAGAGAAGTCTTGACAAAAAACAATTCTCTTGTCAATGTGTTAGCCTTGCTAATTATATATTCGTTTATTCCGTGATTTTTCAATAACGATATAACTTTTTCTATCATAATTATACCTCTTTATCCTAAACGGATTTTTGCCTTTATGTATGGTCCGCCGTCCGAAACCTTTACCCATTCCTTGTAGCCCTTGCCACAAAAACCGCTTCCGCATAGTTCGATTTCGTCACCAACCATCGATATTGATTTGAGTAAATCGGGTACGTAGCCTGTCATTACTATTGGCGAGAATACCTTGCCTGTCAATTTGCCGTCTTTAATTTCTCTTGCCATGTTGACCATAAGTTGTATACCCCAATTCTTTGGATCTTCCATACCGCTGAATGGATTTTCGAGCAAGAATCCATATTTGATTGATTTAATCATTTCTTCCGGAGTTGAAGTGCCTTTTTCAAAATAGGTGTTTGTCATTCTCGTATACGCCTTACGCTCAAAACTTTCACGTCTGCCGTTACCTGTTGACGGAAATCCCAACTTCATTGCGCTCAACGAATCGTTTATTCCCGATACCAAAACGCCTTTATCAATTATTACGGTATCCGTTGCTTCCACGCCCTCATCGTCAAAGAAATACGAACCACATTCAGGATATGAAGCTGCTCCGTCCCTCATCGTAACAAGAGGGGAAGCAACATACTTGCCTAAAAAGTCCTTTGCAAGCGCTCTATCCTTTACAAACATATCTTCTTCAACGCCGTGGCCGAAAGCCTCGTGAACAATCATACCTGTAACTTCGGGAGTGCATACACAATCGTATTCACCCGGAATCATTGGGCTTGCGTCTAGCAATGCTTCCATACCACTTACAACGTCGGGAAGCGCTTTATTCATTTTCTCCCATAATCCCTTACCGCCGTATGAAGATAAACCTGCATAGTATTCCTTGATTTCTTCGTTCTTTTTGCCCATTGCGGTGATACCGGCGCAAGCCCAAACAACGTTTTGTTCCAAATCCTTTTTATCGGATAGGAAAAGTTTGGAAAATACTCTATAATTATATCTTACCGAAGTATCTAATAGTTTATCGGATAGCGAAAACGATTTTTCACGCACTTGTTTTAGGCGTGATAAAATATATTCGTCTTTTAGTTCTTCGGGAGCAACTGCGTCAACTTCCTTGAAAAACTTGCTTTCTTTTTCTTCGTATAGGTCGATAAAATCGGAAGAAGCCACCATAGACAATGCAGTTAGTGTACTTGTTATTTCGGCTGCTATACTCTCAACCTTTGATTCGTCAATATCGTTAAAGGAATATTCGCCGTATTTGCCGTCTTTATATACTCTTACGACAAAGCCTTTTTTTGTAAATAAGGACTGCTCGCCAACCGATACGCCACCCTTACTTACGCTAAAATTTTTGCTAAAAGAATCAACTGCCAAAACGGACGCATATTGATAATCTTTTTTCAATAATTTAACCAACTTTTCCAATAGCGGTTTATTTTGTTTTATAAATTCGCTTCTTTCCATTTATTACTCCTTATCTTCTAACTTCTTTTTTATTGTGCCGATAATCATATCGAGCGCAACTCTGTTGTAGCCTCCCTCGGGAATGATTATGTCGGCTACTCTCTTGGACGGTTCAACAAACCTTTCGTGCATTGGCTTAACCGTCTTTAAGTATTGCTCAACTACCGAATCAAGGTTTCTACCACGATCCTCGACGTCTCTTAAAATTCTTCTTATTATTCTTACGTCTGCGTCGGTGTCTACATATAGCTTGACGTCAAACAAATCGACAAGCTCTCTATTTTCAAATAATAGAATACCCTCTACTAGGATTATTTCCTTTGGTTCGGCGTGCTCTACCTCAGAGCTTCTCCTATGATTGGAAAAATCGTAGGTCGGGTGGTCAATACTCTCACCGTTTTTGAGCTTTTTTATATCGCGTATTAGTAAATCGGTATCAAAAGCGTTTGGGTGATCGTAGTTGATTTTAGCCCTTTCTTCATATGGTAGTTCCATATGATCTTTGTAGTAGCAGTCCATACTGATAAGGACCGCTTTATCCTTAAATCTATCATTGATTTTCTTAGCAAGAGTGGTCTTTCCGCTACCCGTACCGCCACAAATACCTATTACTATTCTTTCCATTTTTATACCTTCTTTAGTTGTTCTTTCTTGTGTTTCATCCAGCACTTTCTGCACATTGCCACATACCTTTCATTGCCGCCCAAACAAACCTGTTCGCCTGAAAAAACGACGTTTCCATTGTCATCTAAACGAGCGTTTACGCTTGCCTTTGCTCCGCATTTACAAACCGATTTTATTTCGGTAATGGACTGTGCAATTTCAAACAGTCTTTTGCTACCCGGGAAAAGGTGAGTTAAAAAATCGGTAGCCAATCCAAAGCATAATACGGGAATATTATAATCCATAACGATTGCGTCTAATTGGTCGACTTGAGCCTCTGTCAAAAATTGACACTCGTCAACGATTATTACTTGGCAATCACGATAGCTTTCGGAATAAAGTTTATAAATATCCTGATTGTCACTGACTGCAATAGCATCGGCAGTAAGCCCGATTCTTGACTTAACAGCGGTTTCGCCGTCACGCTTATCAATAGCAGGCTTAATAAGCATAACCTTCATATTGCGTTCTTCGTAGTTGAATTTTGTAATTAATGCTTGAGCGGTTTTCGAACAGCCCATTGCCCCGTATTTAAAGTATAATTTTGCCATTTTCCTAAGTGCTCCGTGATTTTTTTGTTAATCTTTTGTCATTGTTTAGTCTCTTACAAAGGAGGTTTTTTCTAAGCGAAATTCTTTATTTTACAATAAATTATTGCCTTTCACCTACAAAACAAGGATTGTTTGTTTTTATAGTCCCAAAACGTTAATGATGACGGAACTTCCGCCTAACCGCATTAGATAAATTGTATAACATTATCTTTTGAGAGTCAAGTCTTGGAATAAAAGTGCATAGCACTTTTATTTAAGGTGCAATGTGCGACGTATAATGTCATTCTAATTTTAAATGTCATTCTGAAAGCGTTGCTCAAAGAATCTAATCCCCATTAATGTGCAACATGCAATCGCATTGTTGACAAATAACATAAATTATGGTATAATAATACCATAATTAGCATATGCTATTAAAAGGAGGAAGAATTATGGTTCAACCTTTACCAAAAATATTACCTGTTAATGAACTTAAAAATACGGCAAGCATCATGAAAACTTGTCAAGAAAGCCCAGTGCCTATCGTTATAACTAAAAACGGTTATGGTGAAGCCGTTATGATGAGTGTAAAACTTTATGAAGAAATGTTTGCGAAAATGCAAGCAGCTGCTTTAATCAACGTAGGCTTAGACAATATAGAAAACGGCGCTACGCCTGTAAGTGGAGCTGAATTTTTCGGTGCAATGAGGGCAAAATATGACAAACAATAAATTTCAGCTAGGCGAACATTCTGCCATCACTAATACTTTGGGACAAATTATAAATAATCCTTGAAAAAACATTTATGTGTTAAGAGTTATATTAAAAATCATAAGTTTTGATTTAAGAATATTCTGCCCCGACTGTACCAAAGTACGAAGTAAATTTTAAGGATAAAACACAAAGAAATACGCAGTTTTGATCGACCGAGGCGTACTTGCCGTACGCCGACAAAGGAAAAACAAGTATTTCAAAGCGTTTTGCCTTAAAATTTATTAGTGATAAAGATATGTTTGCCTATTACAAATACAAAAGAAATTTTGCTTTGCATATATGTAAACTAATAGAGAGGTAAATCTAAATGGCTTGGTTGGGCGTGCTAATTTTTATATTCTTTTTGATAATCAACGTGGTTGCTTTTTTATTGCGTAAAAATCAAAAAGTTTGCTATGCTATAGTTTATACTATTGCAATATACTTGCTTATTTTTAAGGTTATAGAGTACGTATGTTATCAAATTCAAGGTTTGCATATAAAAATCCCCGTAGAATTTTCAGCATTAAGCTATTTTATTCTTGCCATAACCGTGCTTACAAGAAAAGAAAAATTAGAACAGTTCGGCGCATTTGTTGCACTTTTGGCAGGACTTATGTTTTCTATAAGCTTTTGGGTTTCGCCCGACAGCTTCGTTTCCAGTATAGACACGATGTTTTTATTCGTATGCTCGATAATCAATCACCATTTATTGTATTTCGCAAGCATATTACTAATTTTCAACGTTCGTCGGTATAACTATAAATATTGTTGGATTCAGCTTATAGGCGTTGGAGTCATGGTCGGTTATTCTTGGCTTATTCACCTATTTACAAACTATTCGGACATATATAAAAAGCCGATAATTATTCAAATTTGCGACGGCACGATTTTGGATTGGTTGGGCGCAAAGAATATTCCCCCGTGGGGTTATGCTTTGTATATTGCTCTTGCGGTTGTCGCCCTCTTCGGTATATTGGCGGGATTTTATGCTCTAAACAACGTATTCGCCAACAAACGCAAAAAGCAAGGCTTGATTGAGAATTATATGCCGAAAAAGTTTGTTGAAATTTACAAACGAGAATCCAAATAATTAGTGTCATCTTGATTCATAATGTCATTTTGATTTATAAATGTCATTTCGAGCGCAGTCGAGAAATCTAATTCGCTTGAACCATAAATGTCATTCTGAACCATAAATGTCATTCTGAACCATAAATGTCATTCTGAACCATAAATGTCATTTCGAGCGCAGTCGAGAAATCTAATCCGCCCGCGTCATTTCGAGCGTAGTCGAGAAATCTCTCTTCAAGCACAAACTTAATGCGAAGCACACGAACAGCCTGAATACCAATTACAGCATTGTACATTGCACATTAAAAACAAGGGCGTGGATTAAAAGTTTTCTCAAAAAATATTTATTTTTCTATTGACATAGCCTAAGAAATATGTTAATCTATTGTTGAACATTTGAGTATTTGTTCAAATATGTGAGGTCGATATGGATATTAAAACCGATAAAAATACAGTTGATGCAATCCAAGATATTCGCAATGCACTCCCTAATGACGAGGAAATGCATGCCCTTGCCGATCTCTTCAAGATGTTTGGCGATCCCACTAGAGTGAAAATACTTTCTTGTTTGCAGGTTCGCAATATGTACGTTGGCGAAATTGCCGAAACACTGGATATGACAATATCCGCCGTATCTCACCAACTAAGAGTGCTTCGAGCATCAAAACTTGTAAAGGGAACTAAGGAAGGTAAGGAAGTTAAGTATTCGCTTGATGACGACCACGTAACCAAGATTATGGAATATGGCTTAACTCACGTCAACGAAGAATAAAAAGCAAAAACAGGGAAAACCTGTTTTTTTAAGGGAAAATATTTGAATGTTTGTTCAATAGTACGAACATTCAATAAAATTAATCATAAAATGGGAATATATTTATTAGGAGATATAAATTATGAAAAAAGTATTCAAACTGGAAGATTTAGACTGTGCAAACTGTGCCGCTAAAATGGAAAGAGCTATCGCTAAAATCAACGGTGTAAACGCTGTTACCGTAAGCTTTATGACTCAACGTTTGTCAATTGATGCCGATGACGCAAGCTTTGAAGATATTATGAATCAAGTGGTTAAAGTCTGTAAGAAAGTCGAACCCGATTGTAGGATTATTCGCTAATTTATAATTTATAGAAAATCCTTATGAAAAGCATAAGTTTAAGTAGAAAGGATAAGAAAAATCTTATCCGAATAATAATTGCCTTAGGACTTTTCGTTGTAGTATTTGTTACCGACAAGGTGATAGGATTGGGCAATGTATTTGAGGGTAAGTTGTCTTGGCTATTCCCATTTTCTTTATATCTTGTTGTCTATTTGATAATAGGCTATGACGTTCTTTGGAAAGCAATTAGAAATATCCTTCACGGACAAGTTTTTGACGAAAACTTCTTAATGTGTGTAGCCACGCTAGGCGCTTTTGCTCTTGCTATCTATAGGGGAGTTACGGGAAAGGAAATCGAAGGGTTTGATGAAGCTTGTGCGGTTTTACTTTTCTATCAAGTCGGAGAATGGTTTCAAAGCTATGCTACGGGAAAATCTCGTAAATCCATTTCAAAATTAATGGATATCCGCCCCGATTACGCTAACGTTCGACATGGAGAAAACGTTGATACCGTTGATCCAAGCGAAGTTAAAGTTGGCGATATAATAATTGTCAATCCCGGTGAGAAAATTCCGCTTGACGGAGTAGTTATTTTGGGTGCATCTTCTCTTGATACTAAGGCTCTAACGGGAGAATCACTTCCTCGTGATGTTGAAATTGGTTCAGAGGTTATCAGCGGTTGTATAAACTTGACTTCTCAAATCGAAGTTAGAGTCGTCAAGGAGTTTTACGATAGCACAGTTTCAAAAATACTTGAGCTTGTTGAAAACGCCGCCGATCAAAAATCAAAAGCCGAAAACTTTATTACAAAATTTGCAAAGTACTATACGCCGAGCGTGGTTGTGGTAGCCCTTCTTTTGGCGATAATACCGGGTATAGTTACCAAAGATTGGTCAACATGGATATATCGTGCATTGAGCTTCTTGGTTGTATCTTGTCCTTGCGCATTGGTTATTTCAATTCCCCTATCGTTTTTCGCAGGAATTGGCGCAGGTTCTCGCTATGGTATTTTGATTAAAGGATCTAACTACCTTGAAAAATTTAACAAGGCGAATATATTTGTATTTGACAAGACCGGTACGCTTACAAAGGGCAATTTTGCGATAACAAAAATTGTGTCAAACGGGTCTCATGATGAAGTTTTAAGACTTGCAGCCATAGCCGAAAAGGATTCTAATCACCCTATCGCTCGCTCTATCATTTCGAGTTATAACGGCGATGTGGAAGACGGATATACGCTTACCAACGTTGCAGGCGAAGGAATTGTTGCCGAAAAAGGTGATGATATTATTCTTTGCGGTAATGAAAAATTGATGAAAAATCACAAAATCGATTATATTCCCGAAACAGACGTCGGTACTGTTGTATACGTTGCGCATAACGGTCAATTGGTAGGCGCATTGTTGATTTCCGACCAAATCAAGAGTGAAGCGAAAGAGGTTATCGGCGATTTAAACGATATGGGCTGTAAAACTATTATGCTTACAGGAGATAATCAAGCTATTGCCGAAAGTGTTGCAAATACAATCGGACTTAGCGGCTATAAAGCGTCGCTTATGCCTCAAAATAAGGTTGAAGAAGTTGAAGCGTTGCTTAGTGCAAAAAAGCAAAATGAAGTGTTATGCTTCGTTGGCGACGGTATCAATGACGCACCGGTTTTAATGAGATCGGATATAGGCATTGCAATGGGCGGAGTTGGTTCTGACGCGGCAATCGAAGCTTCGGACATTGTATTAATGAAAGACGATTTGCGTGGATTAACGCTTGCAAAACGTATTGCCAAAAAGACAATGGGAATTGTTTTCCAAAACATTGTATTTTCACTTGTCGTAAAGCTTGCAATTCTTATTTTGTCGGCATTAGGTTTTGCCAATATGTGGCTTGCCGTCTTTGGAGACGTTGGCGTTGCCGTTATTGCGATACTTAACGCGATGAGAGTCAACTCAAAATATAAAAAAGAAGAATAGTTTTATCATTATCCCACCCACTATGTCAATATGAGTTACACCAATTGTCAATATGAGTTATACTAATTGTCATTCTGAGCTAAGTGTAACGTAGTCGAAGAATCTAATCCACGTCAATTGTCATTCTCAAGCGTTGTGTAACGTAGTCGAGGGACCTCATCCGCTTCTGTCATCCCGACCATCGTGGCGTGATTTCAAACACAAATTCATTGTGTAGCAAACGTAAAGCTTGGAAATGCACCGCCCAATACAATCAAATTTTATAAAAGTCGTTTAGTTCTCAACCTTAAACGGCTTTTTTATTATCTTGATAATTAATCTACAAAGAATGAGAAATGAAACCTACACTTAAAAGAAAGAATATTGACAACTCTTGTCGAAAATTGTATAATTTGAGTGACTAAAACAGGATGGGATTAATATGGCTGATACGAAGGATAAGAATAGTTACAAAGCAAATCTTGAGAGTATTCGCAAACAGATTAAAAGTTGCAGTAAAGCTGATATCATTGCAAAAAATCACTGTGAACGTTTGAATATAGTAAAAAACTCTTTGAATAAAATCACTACTAAAGTGGGATGTAGCGATTATTTGTTTATATTGGGCATAACAGAACTTTATGAAAGATTTGGCAACTCAATTTTTTCCGAAATGTTTGAAATATTGGATACATATTACATATTCGCAGACAAAAATAAACTTGTAGGCGTTGAAGAAAGCGTATTCAAAGAAGTGTTTAATATTACACGTGATGACGCATTTGCGGCGTTCTATTATATTTGTCATCATTATTATAGAGAATTCGATTCAAACAGTTTATGGAAAATGTTATCACCGTGTGATAACTTAAATAATATTGAAACGAATGAATGTCACTTGGATTACGTGTGGCAAAGCGAATACAAAAACATTTTTCATTTAGAAAACTATCCGCTAATATTTGAGCTCTTGGCGCGTTACTATTCGTTGCAGCATAATTATAACCGACAATTATATATGGCTAGAATGGCTATAAAATCCTTGGATTGCAAAAACTATGGCGCGGAAATATCATTTGCTAATGCAGTTTGTTCGATTCTTGAAGATTATTATTTGTACGGTATAGTGTCAAGTAAACCGATTGCTAACCTAAATAAAGAGAAAAAGGAAGTGGTATGCGCCTACGTTCGTAATCATTCAAGAAATATCGATGTTGAATTCTCGGATATTACTAATGCGGTTGATGAAATTGACGAAGCTCAAGAATTTATTGAAGGCGCTATCTTATTTAATCCCGAATATCCAAAGTATCATTATATTAAAGCAAGGCTGATGTTCTATTCTGCTACTTGGGAAAATTTTTATAAAAATGAGGGAAACCATATACTAAATAATAAACGCGAAATAGAAGAAGAAATAAATTTGGCAATTGAGTTAGAAGAAAACCGAGCTTCTTCGGATGTTGATAGACGTATTTACGCTTATAATCGTTTGCTTGGTTATGTAAATGATTATATAAAAGGAAATTTTAACGGCGAATATCACCGTAAAAGAAAAACCATATTGGGGGCTAAAGACTTACGTAAACTTTCTAAAAACGATCGCCCTAATTTGAAATTAGGTGCAAACGAAGATTACGTTTTTATAAGCTATTCGTCCGAAAATTTCAAACCGGTATATTGTGATTTATTGGAAATGGAAAGAACGGGCATTAGATATTGGTATGATATAGGTACGCATGCGGGTATCGATTGGAAAGAAGACGTTCGCAATGTCATAAAAGGTAGCTCGGCTGTGGTATTTTATATGAGCGCGCAATCGATTGCCAGCGCGGCGGTTATGGACGAACTGAATTACGCTTTGCAGTTGAAGAAAACCATTATATGTATAAATCTAAGCGGTAATAGCGTTACATCTAAAACGCTTAAGAGCATAATTCGTAGCGAAGCAGAAGATTTGGTTAATCGTTTTTCATCTAATACGTTTAAAACGATTTGCACGGCATGTCCCGACTATATAGTGACAATTCAACGAGATCACGACCCGTTGAACGTTTACCATATTGAAAAACTTCGCAACGACCTTTTGAAAAATTTTCCAAATACTGTCAATTCCGTAATAAGCGAAAGTCTAGAACCATGTGCAGGAATAGATAAAACATATATTGTAAATGGCGAAACATTTGTCCGCCCCACCGAAGATTATTTAATTTGCGACGGGTACAATAAAATATATTTAGTGGCAGATGGTATCACTCGATCACATAAAGAGTATGAAAGTTTTTTAAAGGGAGAATCTCAAAACAATAGTATTACCCAAAAGGTTAGTAAACATTTTTGTGATTCAATGTATGCAACGTTAAAGGAAATGCTTTTGGACGAACAAGACGAAGAAGATTTATTCGGCTTGTTTAAAAATGCTTTCGTATTATCGAATGAAAAAGTAAAGAGCTTTTTGGATAACCATAAAAATGAGTATTTCGAGGGCATTATAGATAATACGTATTATGAAAAGCCGGGGTGCGTTGCTATTGCCGCTTGTATATTGGGTAACAAACTGTATTACGGTTCGGTTGGCGATTGCATGGGCATACTTGTGCGTGGAAATCGACGCATAATTTTTTCGGATAAGCAGACAGATTATGCGTTTAAGATAGATCGCGTTGAACGTGATAGAAAAAAGCTATATGAAGAGTACGTAAATATTCCCGAAAACTTACATGGCTATGGGGTGGTTAATGGTGACAAAAACGCCTCTGAGTTTTTCAAGGTTTCTCGTATTGAACTTGAAGAAGGCGACGTTGTATTTATCGTTTCGGACGGGATAAGCGATCTTATACAATACGGCGATATAAATGATATTATAAATTTACCGCTTGAAAATTTGATAGATAAAGCTCGAGACACGAATAGAGGTGATGACGATAAAGCGATTATAAGATTGAAGATAAACTAATATTAGGTTTTACCATAACGTAATAACAAGTAAATAAAATGGAGTGAAAAAACAAAAGCGGATGAATTAGACGATAAAACTTTCGACTAGGAATATTAAAGCAATTAATTCGTGATTTGTAATCAAAAAAAAAGACAACCCAAGTCTAAAATGACTTGGGTTGTCTTTGGTGCACTATACGCAACCTTATTCGAGTACTATCGGGTAAGGTTGTTTTATGTTGTGTTTATTTATGCGTATTTTTATGTAATAGAAGTAAAACAAATTACCTAATCATTGTTACTATTTAATTTTTTTGTTTCTGGCTCAATCCAAATACTTAAAATCTTTGAACTCAATCTTTGCATTTTCTTAATTTCGCCCGAAGCTCTATATATATCAGTGTCCAAATAAAATTGTTGCGCCTTAACTATTGATGAACCCTTTAACGCTACTATTGCTGTATCTGATTTGTTTTTTAATTGCTTTAAATAATTAAGATAAAGATTAGGACAATTATTTTGTAGTAATGTAGGCGTATCCGCATAAATTACCTTGTTTATTATATCACTTGCCCAATATGCAGTAATTTTTAAATCAGAGGGGTTTACATAAATATGATTAAAAAAATCAATATCAATAATTGCACCGTGAATATTACCACTTCCGCCGATAGCTTTGATTTCGTCAGCAATTTGTTTTTGATAACTACTGAAATTATCTAACGGTGTTTTAACATAAGATATGATTTTATCCATATTTTCAAAATAATATTTTACATCTTTAAGTGCTAACCCTTTTATCGCGCCACCATTAAGAATATTTAAATTACCATTTGCAGATTGTAAGATAAACATATAATATCCATTCTTTTTTAACATATAGAGCTTCTCAAAATTTCTATTGAACTCCATAATGATATTTTTACCACGATAGAAACTATAATATTCTTCTCTTGTTATTTCAAATATTCCGTCTTTATAATCCGCAAAAGTATCATAGTCATCTTCTAAATAGAAAAACTTTAAATGACAGTTAACCTGCTTATAGCCTATTTGATTATCTGAATAAATCCTATAATCGCCATCATCATAAAAATAATTTATATGATTATGACCACTCACATAAACAAAACCTTTAATTTGTGTATCATCAGAACACCAATCCTTTTTTGGCATATGCGTAAAGATAATCACTCTTTTATTAGATAATTTTTCACATACATTTTTGTAAAGCTCATCAAATGTTCTGCTTTCTGCAATCTCTTGTTGTCTATTAATTGTTTGCCTATATATAAATTGATTTGCATTGAACTCTGTATTTCTTCCAGCAAACCCTAAACCACCAAAAAGAATAAGTCGAACACATTTTACACGGTTTAACAATTCTGCTTTTGACAAATTAAGCAATTCACTTGTGCTAATATCTTCTATATTATTGCAATCATCTTTTAAAAGAATATTGTTCTGAAGAAGAAACATTTTGTTATCTGTCAAAACTTTTTTATATTTTTCTACAATCTCATTAAACTGAAAACCAACAAAATCCCATAATTCATGATTACCAAGTGTAAAGACAATTTGCAATTTAACTCTTGTTTCATCAAGAGTTTTTCTTAAAAGTTCAACAAACAACTTAAATAGTGAAAAATCAGATGAGGTATCTCCACCTATAAGAATTATGCCTTTCCAACTGTAAACTCTATTTAAAAGGCTATCAATAATATTTTGTATTATGTAGATTACGTCATCTATGCTTTTATAGCCTATATTTTTTAATCTATGTATCAAATGTAGGTCTGAAATATAAAAAATCTTCTGTCCTTGCTCATCGTTCAGAGATGCCCTTTCAGTAGTTAGAGCGGTAATACTTTCTATTTCATTGCTTTGAACGATCGCAGGGCATTCAATTTCTTCATACGTTGCTGTTTCATAATTAACACCAATTTTATCAAGAACATTGCTTCTTAGTCTTGTGTCATTTAAATTTAAATCACTAAAATCCATTATATTTTGCAAGCCATCACAAAACAATAAATTCGCTCCAGATAAATCACCTTTTAAAAAGTGTACAAAATCAAAAAAATATTTAAAATTATGATTATAGCTTTTAATTGAATGTCCTTGCTCATCTAACCAATCTTGATTTATTACAAAGTGTTTTTCTTTACGGTCATAATATTTTGAAAGATTGTAAGTGAAATTTTTTCGATATTGAATAGGTAATTTTGTATGCTCATCAATAATATATTTTGATAAATCCATATTAGGGATAATAGCCTTTGATAAATCACAGTATGTCAAGTTAAATTTTTTAAACAAAGCGAATTCTTCAAAGGTATCAAAATATTTACGCCATTCAACAGTAGGTGCGAATGCTTTTGAAATATCATAATAACCTTCATAGTAATAGCAATATAAATGAGTATTTTCATCAAAACAACTATGCGAATAAAAATGTAGTTTTTTATTTTTTAAGTCTTCAATAAAATGTTTCAAGTCGCTTCTATGGCGTTTACTTGTCCTTAAAGCATAATAAGAACTATTATAAGCATCTAAAACTTTTTGAGGCTCATATAAAATACATAAATCGTATTCTAACCCCCAAGAATAGTTATTATTTATGTATTGCATAACAATGTCAAACGCTTTATCTTTATCGTTGAAAATAAAGCTAAATATTAAAATTTTTAAATAATCTTTGGCTAACTCTGTTTTATCTAAATTATTGATAATACTGATGAAGTCGTTATAGTTATCACAAGAATTAATTTTTTTAATTAAGTCAACAAGCGATAACTTTTCATTTTCTAATTCATCATATCTAACTAATTCTTCTTTTGAAAAATTTAAATTGCAGTTATCAATATTATAATCAATAAAAGAAACAAAATTTATTCTATTAATGTCTAATGAATATTTTGCTATGTCATCGTGCGAAAAATAATATTTGTAGTAGCAAGCATTGCTATAAATATCTCCTTGCAAAAAATCAAAGTAAGTTTGTAAATTGTAAAAACGAGTGACAATTATTTCATCTACTATTTCTTCCCAATAATTTTTAAATCTAACATTTTCTTCTACAAAAAAGCAATTTTCTAATACATCATAACCCTTTTGTATAGTCCTACGAATTCCTATTTCTCTCTCCGCTTTAACTATTTTAGGATTTAATCTTAATTCTTCTGGTACATCATAAAAATAAGCCGTTCCACGTTTTAGTTTTCCCAATATGCTTTTAACTTGCTTTTTTATATTATTTTCATTATTCATTAATGTATTTTTATTTTCTTCATTTGTAACATCCATATATAGTCTCCAATAATACTATTATAATATAAAGGTCATAATAAATCAATATCATTAAAATTAATTATAAAGCAGTCCTTGGCACTGTGGTGGGTTCTTGATAAAACAAGCACCCGCCACAAACAAAAACAACTTAACAAAAAATAGATTAAAACGCCGCTACGTGTGGGGTGTTTGCGCTAAACCGCTTGCAAATCGCCCCTTTCTTCGTGTGTCGGCAAGATTTTTAACCTTATGCCTTTTTGGGTATAAGATTGATTTTTATATAAAATAATGTTATAATGTGAATGTATTTGCAATAAAGGCGTTAATCTATGAGCGATAAAATTTATATTTCAGCATTACCTAATCTTATGCGTGAATGGGATTGGAATAAAAATTCAGCCGATGGGCTTTTCCCCGAGAAACTGCAACCTAAAAGCAACAAAAAAGTCCATTGGGTTTGCGAAAAAGGACATGAATGGATTTGCACGGTTGACAAACGAACAAGCGGACAAAATTGTCCTTACTGCTCAAATCGTAGAGTTCTTATTGGGTTTAATGACTTTCAAACTCTTTGCCCCGAATTAGCAAAAGAATGGGATTACGAAAATAATGCGGAATTAAAGCCTAATCAAGTTGTATCAGGTAGCAATAAAAAGGTCAGTTGGATATGTTCGCAGTGTGGAAATCGCTGGGAAGCAAGTATTCGAGCAAGAGTTCAACGAGATAGTGGCTGTCCAAAGTGCGTAAGAATAAAAAGCGGACAAACTCGACATTTAACTAATTTAGCGCAAAAAGGCGGTATTACAGACCAACTGCTTTTGCAAGAGTGGAATTATGAAAAAAATGGCGATTTAGTACCGCAAGCAATAACGCAAGGAAGTAATCAAAAAGTTTGGTGGAAATGTTCTAAATGTTCGGAAGAATGGCAAGCAAAAATTTTAAATAGAGCCAACGGTCGTGGTTGTCCTTATTGTTCAAATAAGAAAATTCGCATTGGACGAAATGATTTGGCAACAACGCACCCACATTTAGCAACAGAATGGGACTATGTAAAAAACGATAAGACACCGCAAGAAATTACTTATGGCAGTGGAAAAAAGTTTTGGTGGAAATGTCCATTGGGACACAGCTATCAAGCAAGTCCACTACATAGGACGATAGGTAGCACAAATTGTCCTATCTGTAATTCTGGGCGTCAAACATCATTTGCTGAACAAGCAGTTTATTTTTATATCAAGAAGCTCTATCCCGATGCAATAAATCGCTATACGGAAATATTTGATAACCGAATGGAATTAGATATTTTTATTCCGTCCATAAGGCTTGCAATAGAGTATGACGGAGTATTTTGGCACAAAAATAAAAGCAGAGAAAAAATTAAATATCAATACTGTCAAAAAAATAATATTAAACTCATACGAATTAAGGAAGCACAAGCCGACTCTTGGGATATTGCAGATAAAATATTCTATGCTGAAAATTTAGACGATAGAAAAAACTTACAAAATTTAATCATTTATGTTCTTCAAGACATTGAATTGTGGCGTGGTACATTTATGTTCCACTATCCCGATGTTAATCTCGAAAGAGATAGAAATAAAATTCTCAATTTGTATCATACTCAACAGCTTGAAAAGTCATTGGCAACAACGCACCCAAAACTTGTAGAAGAATGGAATTATTCTAAAAATGGTACATTACTACCTTCCATGTTTCAAGCTGGAAGTGATGAGCGAGTTTGGTGGAAATGTCCGACTTGCGGTAATGAATGGCAAACAAGCATTTCTCATAGAACAAGCGGTACAGGTTGTAATGTTTGCTATCGAAAACAAAATCGAGGCGGTTCTCATGCAGGCGCAAGAGAGATTTATCAATATTCGATAGAGGGCGATTTCATAAAAAAATGGGATTGTATTTCAAGTGCAAGCAGTGAGTTGGGAATTAACTCTTCAAATATTTCAATGTGTGCAAAACATACACGCCCTAACGCTGGCGGTTTTCGTTGGGAATATTATTATGCCGATAAATTAGCACCTATTGTAAAAGTGCATAAAAGTCGAAAAGGCATGTGGGGAAAACCTATACTTCAAATTGACGATTTTGGCAATATCATAGCTGAATATATTTCTCTCAATGAAGCTTCACAAAAGCTGAATATAGATGCAACAAGTATTTCAAAAGCACTAAATGGGCATATTCGTAAAGCTGGCGGATATATTTGGAAAGCAAAAGAATTGAATTAACCTATATTTTTGCTATAAAAAAACACAGCCCTATTCGGTATTCGAATAAGGTTGTCTTTGGTGCGCCACGAGGAGCTCGAATCCCCAACCTTTGGTTCCGTAGACCAACGCTCTATCCAATTGAGCTAGTAGCGCATATCTTTATGCTAAAATATTATATATTCATTATGGTTTATTGTCAAATCTTTTTTTGCATTTGCTTAAAAAATTAAAAAAGTTTTTTCTTTTCTGCTTCTTATTGTGCGTTGTTAATTAATTAAAACACAAAGGTTAGATCCTTCGACTTCGCTACTCCGCTTGAGAATGACATTATATTTTGCACATTGCAAATTTGTTAAAGTCTTGTGCTTTAGTGGTTGCAAGGACACTCGCCCTCGCAGAACAACTTTTCATCAAAAGGAATGTTATTTTTTTGATAATAATCTTTTATAGCACTTTTGACGGCTTCTTCTGCTAAAACCGAACAATGAATTTTATGAGTCGGTAAACCGTCCAATGCCTCGACAACAGCGTTATTCGTTAGCTCAAGCGCTTTATCTAATGGTTGCCCCTTTATTAATTCGGTTGCCATAGAGCTTGTTGCAATGGCACTACCGCAGCCAAAGGTCATAAATTTAACGTCGGTGATGATATTGTCCTTAACCTTTATATACATTCTCATAATATCGCCACATTTAGCGTTGCCAACTTCGCCGATACCGTCAGCGTCTGGAATTTCGCCAACGTTGCGTGGGTTTCTAAAATGATCCATTACTTTTTCACTATATAACATGATTTCTTACTCCTTTTTGTAATTCGTCCCATACAGGGGACATTTTTCTTAAATAACCGACTATTTCAGGGACAGCCTTGACTATCTTGTCGATTTCTTCTTCGGTGTTGTATTTGCTAAGCGTTAATCTTAATGAACCGTGAGCAACCTCGTGTGGTCTGCCTATTGCAAGCAAAACGTGAGAAGGGTCCAACGATCCTGAGGTGCAAGCCGAACCCGACGAAGCGCAAATTCCTTCGTCTGCGAGTAGTAGCAAAAGGCTTTCGCCCTCAATTCCTTCAAAACACATGTTTACGTTGTTGCTGAGTCTTTTTTCAGCGTCACCATTCAAAATACTATGTGGAATTTTCGATAATTCATTTATCATTTTATCCCGAAGCATGGTTTCTTTTTGCATTACTTTGTCAAGCTCATCAACCGCAATTTTGAGCGCTGTTGCCATTCCGTAAATACCTGCTAAATTCTCAGTTCCTGCTCGT
The DNA here is from genome assembly GCA_945482995.1 of uncultured Clostridia bacterium. Taxonomy (GTDB): domain Bacteria; phylum Bacillota; class Clostridia; order Christensenellales; family CAG-1252; genus RUG14300. The sequence goes on from CALYRM010000012.1 coordinate 25,174, forward strand.
TTATTGTTTTCTTGAGTGCCACCCTCGATTAAGGGAAAAATGGGAGTCTTATGCTTGCAATATAGAGCGCCAACCCCTTTTGGACCGTGGAATTTATGCGACGAGATACTTAGCATATCTACATTTAATTTTTTGACGTCTATTGGTAAGTGTCCTACCGCTTGTACTGCGTCGGTATGGAATATAATGTTATGTTCTTTACAAATCTTGCCGATTTCTTCAATTGGTTGAATTGTGCCGATTTCGTTATTAGCAAACATAATCGTTACAAGAAAAGTGTCTGGTCGTATCGCATTTATTAAATCGTCAGGTTTGACTATGCCTTGGGAATAAACCGGAAGATAGGTTACCTCAAAGCCCTCTTTTTCCAACTTTTTCAAAGTATGCAAAACGGCGTGATGCTCAAAAGCTGACGATATGATATGGTTTTTACCCTTTATTTTTGCGAAGCGAGCGGCACTCATTAGAGCCCAATTATCGCTTTCACTTCCGCCTGAGGTGAAGTATATTTCGTTAGAATCGGCATTAATACAATTTGCCATTATTTCCCTTGCTTCTTCAAGTTTTTCTTTCGCCGATTGTCCCAAAAGGTGTAAACTCGACGGGTTTCCGTACTCCACGTCAAAAAACGGAAGCATTGCCTTTATTACTCTTTCGTCAACCTTGGTTGTGCCTGCATTGTCTAAATATATTGTTTTATTCATTTTATATATTATCCTTAAATTATAAAAAATTTATACATATTTCATACTATTTTAGTAGGAATATTTTACCAAATAAAAATACGCTTGTCAACGTATTTTTTTGAAAAAGTAATAAATTACATTAAATCACGCAAAGAAACGCTTTTAAGATAATTGATAATATTTGAATTAAGTTTGTCCCAACATGTTTTTGTTTTACACTTATCGGCTCTTTCGCATTTAACGTTTTCACCCAAACAATCTACTATTTCGATTTTTCCCTCGGTGGCTTCTAAAATTGCGGCTATAGTAATTGCTTCGGGCGATCTTGTCAATTTATATCCGCCGTTAGGTCCACGGAACCCCTCTACAAGTCCGCTTTTACATAGTTTAGCAACGATTTGTTCTAAGTATTTCATAGAAATACCCTGCCTATTTGCAACGTCCTTAATCGAAAGCAGATTTTTATCATTATCTGCCAATTCTACCATTATTCTCAAAGCGTATCTGCCCTTTGACGAAATTTTCATAATTCACCTCGTAATGAGTATATCATATTTCCTACTAAAAGTGTATAGAATTTGTAAAAATATTTTCATCATTGTCGTCATTTTGAGTGTAGTCGAGAAATCTTTATATCATGTGCCAATTTATAGCGACTTCATTATTCGTTCGTCATTTTTATATGGAATAGATCCTTACGAGTTCTCTACTACGCTTGGGATGACATTTTATAAAAGAAAAAAACCGTCACTTGACGGTTTTTCTTTAATTTGAATACTAAAACTAGTTGTTTTCGCTAATAGCGCCTGTAGGGCAAACGGATTCGCAAACGCCACAGTCGATGCATTCATTTGGGTTGATTTCGAATTTATCAGCGCCTTCAGAAATTGCTCCAACAGGACAATTGTCTCTGCAAGTACCGCACATAACACAGTCCGAATTGATAACTCTTGCCATAACTTAACTCTCCTTTATTAGTATGTAATAATTATAGCATAATGCTTGACTATATGCAAACATTTTGCAGTATTTTATTCTTGAATAATAATTAATTGTTAGATCCTTCGACTTCGCTACGCTCTGCTCAAGATGACGTAATAAGGATAAGATTCCTCGACTACGCTCGGAATGACGATGCGGATAGGTCCCTCGACGATGCTCGGGATGACAGCGGAGCTGTCAATTCACCCTCGACTTCGCTACGCTACGCTCGGAATGACAACAAGGAATAGATTCTTACGACTTCGTTGCACTCCGCTCAGAATGACATTTGATAGTTGCACCTTTATTCCTCGTCCTCTGGTTTGTCCTCTTCGGGTAGAACGTCGAGTCTAACTTCCATTATACGCCTTCTTGAAACCTTCATAATTGTAAGCTCAAGATTTCTAAATACGACAACAGCCCCTTCTCTAGGCATTTTATTGCTCAACTCATTGATAAAACCACCAATTGTCGTTGCGTCAAATTCGTCGGTATCGATGTCGAAAAGGTCGTGAAGAATATCTATTTCGGCGTCGCCTCTTAGTGAATACGATGTTTCGGAAATTTGAGTACAGTTTTCTTCCAATTCGTCAGTTTCGTCCCAAATTTCGCCGACAAGTTCCTCGATAATATCTTCCAATGTTACGATACCTTGTGTGCCGCCAAATTCGTCGGTTACAACTGCGATATGCATTTTATTCTTTTGCAATAGTTTCAAAAGCGCGCTTATTTTTATGGATTCCACCGTAAAGACCGGGGGTTTCATAATTTCACGAATATTTTTATCGGTATTCATTATTTCGCTATAAAAATCTTTTTCGTGAATTACGCCGATAATATTATCAACCGTGCCATCGTAAATGGGAATACGAGAAAAACCCGAATCGGCAATAAGTTTTGCCAAATCCTCAGATGAAATAGTGATAGGAGCAGCAACAACGTCAACTCTCGGGGTTAGAATTTCGCCTGCGGTACAATCGATAAATTCAATAGCCGAACGAATAAGCTCGCCTTCTTCTTGTTGAATTCCGCCAACGCTTTCGGCTTCGTCAACAATGGTAAGGATTTCGTTTTCTGCAAATGAATCCTTATTCTTTGGTTTAAATATTTTATTTAGGCCCTTGCGTAACAAACTAAATAAAGCGCAGAAGGGCGTGAAAATTATCATCAACAATTCAATAATCGGAGCGACAGCCATCGAAAAAGTTTCTGGAAATTCTTTTGCAATAGTTTTAGGTACAACCTCTCCGAATATTAATACAATAACAGTAATAACGACAGTAGAAATTGTTGCCGCCGTATCGTCGCCAACCTTTCCTGCAAGAATTTGAACAAAAAACAATGTTGCAATTGTTGACAGCGCGATATTGACGATATTGTTACCGATAAGCACAGCGGATAACATTTTATCATACTTTTCGATTATTTTTTCTACTCTTTTAGCCTTCTTATTTTTTTCTGCTAGCGTCTTTACTTTAACTCGGTTACACGATGTAAAGGCGGTTTCCGACGCAGAAAAGAAAGCGGAAAATAATAGACATATGACCATTAAACTAATACTGAGTGGGATATTCATTATAGCACCTCACCATTAGAGTTGTAATAGCACGTGTTACTGTAAGGGTCAGTTTCTTCGTTCATTTTTATAAAACCTCTCTAATTAAAATATTTGTTTTTCTATTTTGTTTGTAATTTCGTCGCGTAAAGCCTTGGTATTGATTTTCCCGACCTGTGTTAGTTCAAATCTATCTTTTATAAGGATATATTCGGGCGTACTTAGTATAGATAATCTTAACTTTACATGTGATTTAATTGTGTTTTCTACGTTGTCGGGATGGTTATCCTTTAAAACCACGGCTGTTGCGATTCTTTCTACGTCTTGGGCGTCTTTATATCCGAACACCACGACGTCTTTTATAAAGTCTAACTCCAAAATACAGCTTTCGATTTGTGAGGGGAAAATGTTGATTCCGTTTCTCTTAATAATATTTTTAATTCTTGAAGATAGGAAAACGTAACCATCGTTGTCAACTTTTCCGAAATCTCCTGTACGCAACCATTTTTCGCCGTTATGCTCGAATATGACTTTTTTTGTGTTCTCAACATCATCGTAGTAGCCGTTCATGATCGAAGCCGTGCATACACAAATTTCGCCGTCGGTATCACGAGGATTTTGTTTATCTCCATCAAAGGTTTCGATTTTTACCGGTCCGAACAGTCTACCGCAAGAACCTCGTTTATGGTACATTTTGCTTTGTGATACAAACGGACCGACAGCTTCACTCATACCGTAGCCTTCCAAAATAATTGATTCGGGAAAAGCTTTGTTAAATTCGTCTTGTAGCGATAAGCTAAGCTTTTCGCCACCGGAGTAGCAAACTTTCAAATGCTTCAAAACACTATTGTTAAAGCGATTTGTTAGAAGCATTCTCTTATACATTATAGGCACCCCAAACATTACCTCGACATTGTTCTTTTCCATATCCCTGATGAGATCACGAGGTCTAAACTTCGCTCTCATATATTGATTAAACGATGCGGTTAGTAGGGTGTGAAATACGCTTAAACCGTAACCATAAAACATTGGGAGAATATAAATTGCATTGGCATTTGTCGGCAATGTATAGCCGTTTTCGTCAAGGTTATTTACAATATAGAAGGCTACTGTATTAACAGCAATCTGAGATAGCATTACCGTCTTCGGCTCTCCTGTCGTGCCACCGCTATTCAAATGAAAAGCGGTACTTTTCGGGTCAACGTTAGGAATTGGCATCTTGCCAATATTTTTCTTTAAAAATACCTTTTCAAAGCAAACACCGCTTTTGTCGGGCTTAGCGGACGCAAATACTGCTTTTGCCAAAAAACCTGCAAAATAACCGAAATCTATTCTTATTTTCTTCACATTTTCAAAAGGATATTTTGTGATTGAAGATACGAATAGTAGCTTGCTAGAGGTTCTTTTCATAATCGCCTCTGCCTGATGTTCGGATAGTAGCGGGGAAATCAAACTTGCTACTGCGCCGATATTTGATAACGCATACACGAGCATAGCGAATTGCGGACAGTTGGGAAGCATTAACGTAACCACGTCACCTTTTTTTATGCCATATTCAAGCAAGTTAAAGGAAAGATAATCAACAAGCTTAAAAAACTTAGCATAGCTGATTTTTTTTTGGTAAAATTCCAAATATCCTTTATGATTGGTGTTTTGCTTTGCAAACTCCAATATTTTTTGGTTGCAGTTGCAATCAATCATTTTAGATTTTTTTCAAAACCTCGCTTACCAATTTCATATCTACGGTACCTGCATAGTTAGCCTTAAAATGGCGCATTACAGAAGGAACAGACTTGTCCTCGAGCGTATTGATAACCGCAGCAATTTCTTCTTCGTTAAGTTGCTTTGGAAGATAAGCTTCAACAGCTTGGATTTGTTTTGTCAAGGAATCGACATCACTTTGTCTACCGGCCTTTTCGTAGCCTTCTCTCTCTTCCTTTAATTCCTTAACGGCTTTTTTAATAGCGGCATTCACGTCGTTATCTGTAAGTGAGCCGTTACCACTCTTTTCTTGTAACATAAGCAATGAAATAACAACGTTTAAGCCTGTAACGGTTTCGTTGTCATGAGCTTTCATTGCCACTATTTTTGCTTTTTTCAAATCTTGTAAAGTCATATATTTCTCCTTATACTTTATTATCAACTCTTTGCAGAAAAATCTTCTAATGCCCACAGTTTTTGAAAGGGAAACAGTTTTTTAATGTTCAATGTGCAATTTTGGATTCCTTGATTATATAGTGTAGTGCGATTCAAACTATTTATTTGCAACAAGGACTTTTGTAAACTGTTAATATTTTATAGTGTAAGTCATTCCGAGCAACACTGAAGGGTGACGTTAGCGGTCGATTGACTATATCTACTTGTTTTTCTTCTTAAAGCCTGCTAAAAACTTTCTAAATCCGCCCTTTGTGCCGTTGAACATATCTACCAAGCCGTAAATTGAGTGCATTGATAATATTCCACCCGAGAAACCGCAAAGTCCTCTAATGGGCATTGATTCTACCGATCTGATAATCATTTCGGAGTTTAGCGATTCGCTTGCAATCAATTTGCTTACAAACCTACACAAGCCTACTATAAATTTACCGAGACCGGTGATAGTAGTTTCGCCGATAGTGGTATTCTCGTGGAATTCACCTTTTTTCAATGGTGTGTTATCGGGAAGAGGTTTGCCATAAAGTTTTTCAAAGGAGTCTGTCGGGATATCCGTGATAGAGTCTAACTCGAAATATGCGGACAATCCGTTCATATCCGGTAGAGCTACCTCGTCGGCATTAACGGATACATTTGTCGATAATCTTATATCTCTTGAAGAAGCTCCTACGATAATTTCATATTCGCCCGCGATTATACTCCAATCGTTTACTGCAGTATTGTAGAATGAGAATGACCTGTCGTCAAGGTATACGGTTATCTTTTTACTTTCATTTACATCCAAACTAACCTTTTTAAACGCCTTTAATTCCTTGTCGGGTTTAAATACGGGTGAATTTTTGTGTCTAATATAAACTTGCGCGATTTCTTCGCCTGCTTGTTTGCCGGTATTTGTTATTGTAAAGGATACCGCAAGTTTTTCTCCCTTGTTGAATTCTTTGTTTACTTCAAGGTTAGAGTATTCAAACGTAGTATAGGATAAGCCGTAACCAAAGGGATATAGTACAGACTTGCGTGCAGTGTCAAAATAGCGATAGCCGACAAAAATTGATTCTCTATATTCAACCGTTTTCGGTCCCATTGGGAAGTATTTTTGTGACAAGCAATCGTCAAGATTTTCGGGATATGTTTCTGCAAGTTTTCCCGAGGGATTTGCATTGCCGTATATTAAATCGTATGTTGATTCGCCGACCGCTTCGCCCAAAAGATAGGTGTTAAGAATAGCCTTAGCCTTGCTTTGCCATGGCATAACTACAGGCGAACCGCCCTCTAAAACAACTATAACGTTTGGGTTAACTTTCGCAATTTCTTCTACTAGCTCAATGTGTCCGTCAGGTATGGATAAGTGACTTCTATCAAAGCCCTCGCTTTCGTATACGTCGGTCAAGCCGATAATCAAAATAATCTTATCCTTGCCCTTGGCAACGCTTATAGCTTCTTGAAGTAACTTTTTATTTTTGCCGTTGCCATCCAAGGTATATCCCTCCGCATACTCAAATTGCGCATGGTTTGCCTTGAATGCGTCGAGAATGTTGACAAGATTCTTGCAACAAATACGACTGCTTCCCGAGCCTTGATAACGGCTAACTTCTGCAAGTTTGCCTATAAGCGCAACGTTTTCTTCCTTTCTAACCGGAAGTATGGAATCATCGTTCTTCAACAAAACCGCAGATTTTGTGCCTACTTGTCTACATAACTCGTGGTGAGCTGTAAAATCGCATTTATAATCTTCTTGCTTTTTATCCAAGCAATCGTTTATGTAATTTAGAACTCTTAAAACTACCTTGTCTAAATCACATTCTAATAGTGTACCGTTTTGAACGGCTTTGACAATCATTTTGTCATGTACGCCCTTTGTCCCGGGCATTTGAAGATCAAGGCCTGCCTTTACGCCTTCAACTCTATCATTGACTGCGCCCCAGTCCGAAACGACAATACCCTTGAAACCCCATTCGCTGCGGAGTATATCGGTAAGTAAGCGTTTATTTTCGCTAACGTATGTTCCGTCCACTCTGTTGTAAGACGCCATAATTTGTTGAGGTTGACTTTCTTTAACCGCTTGTTCAAAACCATAAAGGTATATTTCTCGGAGAGCTCTTTCGTCAACAACCGAGTCTATACTCATTCTGTTATACTCTTCGTTGTTGCAAGCGAAGTGCTTCAATGACGTTCCAACGCCTACCGATTGAACGCCGTCTATAAAGGACTTAGCAAGTTCGGCAGTAAGGAATGGATCTTCCGAAAAATATTCAAAGTTTCTTCCGCATAATGGAGACCGTTTGATATTGATTCCCGGACCTAAAACCGTTGAAACACGCAAACTTTTTGCTTCTTCGCCGATTGCTTCACCGACTTTGCCTACAAGCTCTTGGTCCCAAGAACTTGCCATAGTTGCAGCTGTCGGAAAACAAGTTGCAGGCTCGCTACCCTTCATAATATTAACACCGCCCTTGCCTTCGTCGATACCGAATTCTTTGCGAAGTCCGTGAGGTCCATCCGTCATTGTTACAGGTGGAATGTTTAGCCTTTCTATTGGCTTAGTCGTCCAAAAATATAAACCGCTTGCAAGCCCCGCTTTTTCTTCAAGCGTCAACATAGATAAGGTTTTTTCAACATCAAACATAAGCAACTCCTTTTTTTATAATGTGTAATTTTTCTTGTCATTTTGACTCGTACTGTCATTTTGACTCGTACTGTCATTTTGACTCGTACTGTCATCTTTAGCGTTAAATGACATTCTCAAGCGTAGTTCAACGAAATTGAAGAATCTAATCCTTGTTCGTCTAATTAGAATTCAAGTTTCTTTTCAACGTAAGCAGCGATATCGTCAACACTCATTCTTATTTGTTCCATAGTATCTCTGTCACGCAATGTAACGGTGTTATCCTCTAAGGTGTCAAAGTCAATGGTTACGCAGAAAGGTGTACCCGATTGGTCTTGTCTGCGGTAACGTTTACCGATAGAACCTGCCTCGTCATATGAACACATAAATTTTTTGGATAGCGTTTTGTATACATCTTTTGCCTTTGCAGATAAATTCTTTTGTAACGGCAATACAGCAACCTTGTAAGGCGCAATGAATGGGTGGAAGTGCATAACTACTCTCATATCTCCGCCCTCTAATTGTTCCTCGTCATAAGCGTCGCACAAGCAAGCCAATAAAAGTCTGTCGCAGCCAATCGAATATTCAACAACGCTAGGAATATACTTTTCATTGGTAACAGGATCTAGATATAGCATACTCTTTCCCGAGTATTCTTGGTGACGGCTTAAATCGTAATTGGAACGGTTATGAATACCGTTGAGCTCGGACCAGCCGATTGGGAATAGATACTCTATATCGCAAGCAGCTTTTGCATAGTGTGCAAGCTTGTCATGATCGTGGAAACGCAACTCGTCGGGTGAAAAACCAAGAGAAATTACGAAATCCCAAGCCTTTTGTTTGTATTCGTTATAGAAACGCTCGGAGTCCTCTGCCTTGCAGAAAAGTTGATGCTCCATTTGCTCGAATTCGATTGTTCTAAAAATAAAGTTACCGGGGGTAATTTCATTACGGAAAGATTTACCGATTTGAGCGATTCCAAAAGGAACCTTTGCTCTTGAGGTGCGTTGCACGTTCAAGAAGTTTACATATTCGCCTTGTGCGGTTTCGGGGCGTAGATAAACAATATCTTGTCCTGCGTCTGTAACACCGCGAGAAGTTGAAAACATCATATTGAATTGACGAATGTTAGTCCAATTATGATTGCCACAACGGGGACAGTTTACATGGTGCGTTTCGATATATTGCTCCATTTCCTCGTTTGTCATAACGTCGGGGTTTACTTCGCCTTTGCTGTGTTCTGCAATAAGTGTATCTGCTCTAAAACGGCTCTTGCACGATTTGCAATCCATTTTGGGATCTGAGAAGTTAGCGGTATGACCGCTTGCGTCCCAAACTCTTGGATTCATTAAAATAGCTGCGTCTACGCCAAATGAATTATCTGATTCTTGAACAAATTTTTTCCACCAAGCTTTCTTAATATTGTTTTTCAATTCAACACCTAATGGACCATAATCCCAAGTGTTAGCGAGACCGCCGTAAATATCGCTGCCGGGATAAACAAAGCCGACAGACTTGCAATGAGTAACCAATTTATCCATAGTTAAGCATTTTTTTGACATAAAAATATATCTCCTTTAAATTATCGGAAACCGAAATAATCGGTATTCGTCAATAATCAATCATAAAATATATTTTAAATAAAGTCAAGTATTATATATAATATAGGCGGAAAATCTTTATGAACAGTCATTCTTCTATATAATGTCATTCCGAAAGCGTTGCGCAGCGTAGTCGTAAGGATCTAATCCACTTTAGCATCCTCGAACCAACAGAATGTCATCCTGAGCGGAGTGTAACGGAGTCGTGAGGATCTCATCCTTATTCGTCATCCTCAAGCGTTCATATTGTCATTCTTCTATATAATGTCATCCTGAGCGGAACGCAGTGGAGTCGTGAGGATCTCATAAAAGTGTCATTCCGAGCGTAGTCGAGGAATCTCATCCTTATTGTCATTCTAAGCGTAGATCCCTCCACGTTGGTCGGGATGACATACCACCGTCATTCCAACTATCTTTATTGTCATCCTGAGCGGAGCGTAGCGAAGTCGTGAGGATCTAATCCGCTTTATTGATTGTAGATGTCTCCACTTCGGTCGACATGACATTACATGGATATTGTCATTCCGAGCCATAAAAATCAATTCATCCCCAATTGCATATTTATCTTTTATATACCCATATATGAGTAAATTTCAAAATAACAGTTTCGAGCATTAGTTTTGATTATTCTTATATTGCTCGAAAAAAAATAAACGCCATTTCGAATTTCGAGGAAGTTTCCTCTTTTTTTGTAATACGATTTACCTTATAAAAAACAAAGGAGCCCGATTTATCGGACTCCTTAAAGTGGATTTATTAAATCATTAAAAAAGCGCAAGGCACTTTTTAAAGCAGTATTATATTATGTTTTTCAAGTTCGGCTATGTGAGAGTCGGGCCAAATAGAGCTTTGAACTTCGCCGATGTGGGCTTTTTCGAGCATATACATACAAAGTCGAGATTGACCGATTCCGCCACCAATAGTGAGAGGAAGTGTTCCGTTGATTATCCCCTTGTGATAATCGAAAGCTAATCTTTCAGTTTTACCGTCAAGCTCTAATTGTGTTTTTAGCGAATCGGCATCTACTCTTATACCCATAGACGATAACTCAAATGCACATTCTAAAACTTCATTCCATACTAGTATATCGCCGTTAAGTGCCCAATCGTCATAGTCGGGAGCTCGTCCGTCGTGTTTTTCACCGCTGTTGAGTTTATTTCCAATTTGCATAACAAAAACGGTTTTATGTTCCTTGGTGATAACGTTTTCTCTTTCCTTTGGAGTAAGCTCGGGGTACTTGTCCTCTAATTCTTGCGAGGTTATGAAGAATACGTCTTTTGACGTGTGCGTTTTTAACCGAAAATACTTGTGATTTACAAGCTCTTTTGTGTCGGCAATGCATTCAACTATAACACAAACGATTTTCTTCAAAAATTCGAGATTTCTATCTTCTTTCGTGATTACTCTTTCCCAATCCCATTGATCGACGAAAACGGAGTGCATATTATCAACGTCGTCATCACGTCTCAATGCAAGCATATCGGTGTATATTCCTTCGTCAACCTTGTAGTGATATTTAGCGAGTGCCATTCTTTTCCATTTAGCAAGTGATTGCACAACTTCGCCCGAACCATCTATGTTTTTAAAAGTAAAATCAACCTTGCGTTCAACACCGTTTAAGTCGTCATTGATACCAACGTTTCCTTTAACAATTAAAGGAGCGGTTATTCTATCAAGATTAAGTCTTTCTGCAAGAATTAATTGGAAATTGTCCTTGATAAACTTAATAGCTTTTTGGGTTTCTCTTTGGTCAATTAGTGTATGGTAATTCTTTGGGAAAATTAGGTTCATTTTAAAATTTCTCCTTTTATGTCTATTAGGAACTTGAGGATGACAATATCCATGTAATGTCATGTCGACCGAAGTGGAGACATCTACATCCAAATGTCATGTCGACCGAAGTGGAGACATCTACAATCAAATGTCATATCGACCGAAGTGGAGACATCTACATCCAAATGTCATGTCGACCGAAGTGGAGACA
>CALYRM010000013.1 GCA_945482995.1 uncultured Clostridia bacterium
CAAACAAGGATGAGATCCTCACGACTCCGTTGCACTCCGCTCAGGATGACATTATAAGGATTAGATTCCTCGAACAACGCTTAAGAATGACAAACAAGGATTAGATCCTCACGACTACGCTACGCAACGCTTGAGGATGACATTATAAAAAGGATGACAAATTGTAACATAAGGATGACAATTGACGCAGAATAACAATATTAATTACGCATGAAAAAAGTCCGCTCGGACTTTTTTTTACGAGCAGACTTTATTCTTTACAAAACAATTTCTTAATACATCTAAGTACCTTTTTTATAATCTCGGGTGGATCAATGCAAATAAACTTCAAACTAAACCTCCTTTTGGAATACTCTGAAAATTAATGCGTCACCTCTATCTATCGTTATTGTTATGTTATCCCCTGTCGCAACATTGGATACGCATACCGTGTTAAACATATCGTATTCAACATTATTTATCTCATATTCCAAGCCTTCTGTACTCATTATATGCACTTTCTCAGAATATGGTACTATTGATATAACTTCCCCTTTTACTGTGTTCAACTTGAATATGCTGTTTGCATAATAGGCGTCAAAGTCGTCGCCCTTTATCGTACATCTAACGCCCATTTTTGCGGCAATGGCAACAAGTCTTAGGTTGAACATAACGTGATCCAACCTACCGCCTGACGCACCGTAAACGTTTATTTTGCGATAACCCTTGTTGATAGCATATATTATCGCCAATTCGCCGTCGGTTTTATCCTTTCTTTTGTTGAATTTTATTACTTCAACGTCAGAGTCGATATTCTTAGCGCTATCCAAGTCGCCTACTACCACTTGTGGTTTATAACCGTTCTTTTTCGCACGATTGTAGCCACCGTCCGCACAAATAATGTAATCTTCGGTGATTGCACGGGTAAAATCATAATTCAATACTACTGCACAGGTTTTCATAGTCCTTTTAATCTCCTTATCGTCCGCTTTGGATTAGTTGAATTAAATACCGAACTTCCGCCAACCAATATGGTTACGCCGCTATCGGTTATTTCCTTTGCATTTTGTTCATTCACTCCCCCATCCAATTCAATAGTCATATCGGGGCGTAATTCTTTGATTTTTTTAACCTTTTCCAATACCTCGGGAATAAATTTTTGTCCGCCAAAGCCCGGATAAACTCCCATAATTAACACCATATCGATTATGTCAAGATAGTCTAAAATAAGGTCAATAGGCTTATCGGGATTTAATACCAAGCCCACTTTTTTCCCTTTATTCTTAATCTTTTGTATAGTTGCTAAAACGTCCTTGCTTGCGTCGGGATGAAAAGTTACAATGTCCGCGCCGTCGTCGCAAAAGCGTTCAACGTATTTTTCGGGTTCAACTATCATTAGGTGAACGTCTAAGGGAATCTTTGCATAAGGCTTTATTGCCTTGCACATTGGCATTCCAAAGGTTATGTTATTGACGTATACTCCGTCCATAACATCAAAGTGGATATAGTCCGCTCCCCACTTTTGAGCCAATTTTACCGACTTTGCCATATTTGCAAAATCGCCCGACAAAATGCTCGGTGCAACCTTAATCTTCGTCATAATTACGCACTCCTAATATATTTAAGTACCTATAATATCTCTTTAAGTCGATTTTTCTCTTTTTTACAGCAGCCCTAATTGCGCACTCAGGCTCACGGACATGCTGACACATTCTATATTTACACTCGCCAACTTTCATAAAGTCGGGATAGTATAAACATATCTCTTTTTTATCGGGTAGTCCTGCTTCCAACTTGCTGAATCCGCAGGTATCAATAAGTTCACACTTTGAATTGATGCGATGTATACTGACGTGTCTGGTCGTGTTTCTTCCACGCATTATTCTTGACAATTCGCCCGTTTCCTCGTTTTGTTCGGTTATGACGTTTAATAGCGAAGTCTTGCCAACAGCGGATTGTCCGCAAAAACAAACTGTTCCTTGTAAACTTTCAACAAATTCCTTTATTCCGTCGCCGGTATTTGCAGATACCGAATATATCTTGATAAAGTCGCCGTAAACTCTTTCGACGTATTCCAAAACCGCCGTGGAAATATCAGTCTTATTGACACAAATAATGGGCTTTATATTATTATTATAACACGCAATTATCATTTTATCAAGTAGCACGTAATCGGGTTTCGGTTCGGATGCTAGTACCACAACCAAAACGTCGATATTGCTGACGGGTGGTCTTACCAATTCATTTTTTCGTGGATAAACCTTGGTTATCAACCAAGTTGGATCCTTGGTTAATTCAACGTAATCGCCTATCAAAATACAGTCGTCATCTCTTTTTAGTAGCCCTCTTGCAGGACAAACAATAACCCCCTCTTGGGTTTCAACAGAAAAGCTTCCGCCAACTCCTTTTATTACTCGTCCGTCAAGATTATTTGCCAATATATTTTCTCCTTAACTGTCCGCAAGCGCCACTTATATCCTCGCCCATTGTACGCCTTATCGTGCAAGATACCCCTAATTTTTCGAGATAACCTTGGAATTTCTTTACTTTTTCGGCGCTTGTACCTGTAAGCGACCTTTCCTTAACGTAGTTCAAGGCTATCAAATTGATATGAGCAGGGAAACCTTTCACCAACTCGGCAAGCCTTTTGGCGCAAGGCTCGGAATCGTTTACGCCTTGGATGAGCGAATATTCAAATACAATTCTTCTTCCCGTCGCATTAAAATATTTTTTTGCGGCTTCAATTACCATTTTTGTGTTAAACGCCTTATTGATTGGCATTATATCGTTCCTTATTTCGTCGGTTGGGGCGTGTAGTGAAAAGGTTAGTGTAACGAATAGTTTATCCTCAATAAGTCTATCTACTCCCGTCAATAATCCGCAAGTGGATAATGAGATATTTCGATAACTGATGTTCAAGCCTTTTTCATTATTTACAAGCCTTAAAAACTCAGCGACGTTATCGTAGTTATCAAAGGGTTCACCACTACCCATTAAAACAATATTTGTTATTTCTCTCTTTTTGAGAGTACCACCTAAACTCTTGTTTACGGTCAAAACCTCGGACAAAATCTCGCCTGACGTAAGATTTCGCACCAAGCCGTCCAAACCGGACGCACAAAAAGCGCAATTCATTCTACAACCGACTTGCGTGGATACGCAAATTGTGTTGCCATACTTATATTTCATTAATACCCCTTCGATTATGTTTCCGTCATTGAGTAAAAACAAATATTTTCGAGTTCCGTCGCTTGATACTAACGTCTTTAAAATCGATACGCCTTGAGCGGTATATTCATTAGAAAGTTTCTCAACAAAGGTTGAAGGCAAATTCGTCATTTCGGTGAGTTCCTTGCCCGAATTGATACCTTCGTAAAGTTGGGTTGCTCTAAACGGCTTTTCGCCAAGCGTAACGCACAATTCTTTTAGTTTTTCTAAATTTAAGTCGGATAGAGCCTTTTTCATTCTTTTCTCCTAAGGTTGGCAACAAAAAATCCGTCGTTGCCGTTTTTGTCATTAGTAAATGTATAATAACTTGCGTTATCGGGTAAAACCTCGGTGTTTTCTAATTCAAAATTTGTATGCTTTTTTAAGAACGCCTCAACTACCTGTTCGTTCTCAATTTTTAGGTTCGAGCAAGTGGAATAAACCATTCTTCCGCCCTTTTTAACATAATTTTGAGCTACCTCGATTAAGTTATGCTGTGTTCTCGATATGGCAATTAAATCTTCTTTCGTTCGATTCAATATTATATCGGGATTGCCGTTTAGTACGCCTACGCCCGAACAAGGAACGTCTAAAAGCACATAGTCGAATTTATTAATCCATTCGTTATTTAGAATAGTGCTATCCATCACGTTCGCAACTATATTCGTAACGCCCATACGGTGAGCATAATCCTTTATAAGATTAACTCTATGCTCGTGAATATCAACCGCATAAACGGTTATGTCGGGATTATTCTCGGCAATATAAACCGCTTTACCACCCGGCGCGCTACATAAATCTAAGACGTCGGATTTTGCTTTGTCGGGTACTAACACTTTACAAATCGTTTGGCTATTAAGCGCCATTGGCGTCAACAAACCTCTTTTTATTTCGCTAGCAAATACCCCGGTCGATTCAATCAAGTAGCCGTATATTGTTTTTTGATAGTTTACTTTTCGCTCGGCTAAAAGTCTTTCAAATTCTAACTCTGTAATACGGTTTAAGTTCAGTCTAACGTGCGTATGTTTGTTTTTATTTGAGAAGATTTCCGCGGTTTTATCTAATCCGTATTCCTTTATGTACTCGTCTAATAACCATAAAGGAATATTATAGGCGATACCAAGCCCTTCCATTCCGTCGGGCAAGTCGTTCATAACCTTTTTATAGGCTTTTAGCGTTGCGTTGACAAAACCTGCTTGCTCCTTTTTGACAGTTTTGGTTAATTCGACAATCTCGTTTACCACCGCATAATCAGGAATGGAATCCATATATTTTAGGTAGTACATTCCTATTCTTAAACAAATCCTAACCGACGGACGAGGTGACTTTTTACAAAGTTTTTTGAGCATATAACTAAATTCTTCGTTATGCTCTATAACTCCGTAAACCGTTTTGGTTACAATAGCCTTATCGTGGTTATCAAGATACGGTAAAAGTTCGTTCAACGCTATCGTAGAATACGCTCCGTCCTTATAAATTGAGGATAATGCTTGATAAGAGAATAAGATGTAGTTTTTCATAAGTTTTGTTATTATGTCATGTCGACAATCAAATTGTCATTTTTAGCAACGTCGAAAAATATAGGAACTAATCCATTTTATGGAACGCTTATGGTTCATTCTCAAAAATGCGGCGTACCCTGTTTTAGAGATTCCTCCACTACGCTTAAGAATGACGAACAAGGATAGATCCTTCGACGTTGCTTGAGGATGACAAATTATGCTTAAATAGCAACAAGTATGCACATAAGAGGAATTAACTCTTTTTAAAACTAATACCTCTGATATTGTGCCCTATAATATAACTATTGGCGTCCATTTTTTTGCCACCCTCTTCTTGTACTTCTAAAAGTTTAATTCCGCCGTTTTTACAAGAAACAATAATGCCGTTTTTGGTGTCGGCAACTACAACTTTTCCTGTTTCCTCACCAAAATCACCCTCGACTATCTCGATTCTATGTATCTTGAAAAGTTTGCCATTGGGTAAATGAGTGTATGCGCTCGGCCACGGATTTAAACCCAAAACAAAGTGTTTCAGTTCTATAGGCGTTTTATTAAAATCGATATTACCAAAATCCTTTTCCAATTTATCGCAGTAGGTCGCTTTGCTGTGGTCTTGTGGAGTAAAAACTGCTTCTCCGCTTTCAATTAGTTTTAAGCCCTTAATAAGTGCCTTTGCTCCCAATTCAGCCATTCTGTCAAACAGTTCGCCTGCCGTTTCGTTTGGTAGAATCGGCACTCTTTCCACATTGAGAATATCGCCCGAATCCATTTCAAAAGCCGTGCGCATAATGGTTATACCTGTTTCGGTTTCGCCGTTTAGCACTGCGCTTTGTACGGGGCTTGCGCCTCTATATTTCGGTAGCAACGAGCCATGCACGTTAATTACGCCGTACTTTGGCAAAGAAAGCACCTTTCTAAACAAAAAATGTCCGAATGCACAGGTAATTATGCAATCGGGCTTTAGGTTTACCAAGTCGTCGAAGCCGTCTTTGCTTATATTTTCGCATTGATACACAGGCAAACCTAGCCTTTTTGCTTCAACCTTGACAGGCGGTTCGATAATACGTCTGCCGTTGCCTCTATCGGGTTGAGTGAATACGCCGACTACTTCAAATTCTTTGGTGACGGCTCTTAATGACGGTATTGCAAAATCGGGTGTCCCGCAAAATACTATTCTCATTTCGTAACCGCCTTATCGTAAAATAGAATACCGTCTAAGTGGTCGGTTTCATGACTAACAACTACTGCATCGAAATCTTCAAGTTCTCTTATATGTTCATTGCCGTAACGGTCTTGATATTTAAGTTTTATACGTTTTGGTCTGAGTACATCTTCGCTTCTTTTCGGACAGCTCAAGCAACCCTCGGGACCTATTTGCTCACCGCTTTTCTCTAAAATCTCCGGATTGACGATTTCCAAAAGCTCGTTATTTTTTAGTTCGCAAATGGCAAATCTTCTTAAAAATCCGATTTGTGGAGCGGCTAAACCAACTCCGTCCGCTCTTTTCATAGTTTCAAGCATATCATCGAGTATTCTTGACAGTTTACTGTCAAAATCGGTTACAATTCTACTCTTTTTTCTGAGTATCGGATCGCCGTCCTTTACGATGTTTCTTATAGCCATAGTTTTCTCCTTATTAATTCAAATTTTGTGGATTCTGCTCCACAAATACCAAAACACCTTTCAATTTGTTTTTGTTGGTAATATCATAAATAAGCGGAATTACCTCGTCCTCAAATTCGGGTTTGATTTTCATCATAATTTGATATCTAAATTTATTTTCCACCTTTTTTACAGGTGATTTCATTGCCTTTAATGATACGAAGGCGGTTTTATATTGTTCGGATAACTTTCTTGTTTCGCCGGTCAAGGTTTTTGTAAGCAAAAATACGTCATCCTCATTTTCACCGCTCAAAAGTATTCTCACAAGCTCGACAAACGGGGGAAAATTGGTAACTTCCCTAACGTTTATTTCCTTGCGATAAAAGCCCTCATAATCATTTTTAGAGGCAAAATGGAATACGTAATGATTGGGTGAGTAACTTTGCAATATAACGCGCCCCGCCAAAACGTCTCTCCCCGCTCTTCCTGCAACCTGCGTGACAAGTTGGAAAGTGCGTTCTATTGCCATGTAGTCGCCAATGTACAAACTCATATCTGCGTCTAATATTCCTACAAACGTAACTTTCGGAAAATCGTGTCCCTTCGCAATCATTTGTGTACCTACAAGAACGTCCGCTTCCCCATTGCGAAAGGCGGTTAGTATGGATAGATGTCCTGTTTTACCCCGTGTTGTATCGTTATCCATTCGGATAAATTTTGTAGTTGGGAATATTTTTTGTAAGTCGGCTACAATCTTTTCGGTGCCGTCTCGTCCGTATCTTATGCTATCGCTACCACACGACGGACAAACCGACGGAACGGTAAACTGACTTCCGCAATAATGGCATTTCAAACGTTTTTCTTCACGATGCCAAGTAAGCGAAACGTCGCATTGAGTGCATTTCAAAACGTAACCGCATTTTCGGCACATCATAAACGAGGAGTAGCCACGTCTATTGATAAAGACCATCGCTTGTTCACCCCTTGAAAGGGTGGCTTTTAGTCCGTCAACGAATGCTTCCGACAAAATCGTTCGATTGCCCTTTTTAATTTCGGCGCACATATCAACGATTTCTATCTCGGGCAAAACTCTCTTGTTGACTCTGTTCTTCATTGTCACAAGTCGACTTTGACCATCTATTGCTCGTTTGAAACTTGCGATTGAGGGAGTCGCAGAGCCTTTAACCAATACCGCATCATTATATTTCGCTCTATATTCGGCTATAACCGCAGTATCGTATCTTGGGTTACTTTCGCTAGTATACGATGAATCGTGTTCCTCGTCGATGATTATTATACCTATGTTTTGCATGGGCGCATATATCGCCGATCTTGCGCCTACTGCAATTTTTGCCTTACCTTTTAATAGGCTTAGCCATTCATCATATCTTTCACCTGCCGACAATCCGCTATGCAACAAGGCAACGTTATCTCCAAATCTTGCGCGGAATCTATTCATTGTCTGCGGAGTCAAAGATATTTCGGGAACGAGCATTATTGCGGTTTTGCCCATTTCTAACACTTTTTCTATACAGTCAAGATAGACCTCGGTTTTACCGCTTCCGGTTACGCCGAAAAGCAAATTCTCGCCACCTTTCATAATTTCTTGAACCGCGGCGGCTTGTTCATCGGTAAGTTTATGTTTTTCGCCCATTCCGACTATTTCGGTGTAGGGTTTACGCTCGACTGTTTGTTCGAATATTTCAATGAAGCCTTTTTCTTCAAGCGTTTTTATGGGGCTAGCGCCAAACTCTTGAGCAAGCGCCGATTGCCACTCCCACGGAATATCGAACAACCTTGCCAATACTCCTCTTTGAGCAACCGCATTGGGTTTGATTTTACTTAAAGCCTCGTCAAAATCAATGCCCGATTTTAGTCTTACCGCATTCCTTTTTAGTTCTCTTACTCGTCCGCCCCTTAATTGAACGGGGATAAACAATCTCAAAATGTCGGCTAAACGCAAATTGTACTTCTTTTGCATATACCACATTAAGTCGATCATTTCAGGGAGAATCGCAGTAAAATCGTCAAGCCTTTTATTTATTGGTTTAAGTTTGTTAAAATCAAAGGATGAAGTCTCTTTCAAATTGATGACGATACCCTCAATATTGCGACCTGCAAAGTTTACCTCTACTCTATCGCCCAAATTAATACTTAAATCTTCGGGGATTAAGTAGTCAAAAACCTTATCTATTTCGCTTGTGGATATGTCAACAATTACTTCTGCTATCATAGTTTGATAATACTATCTAATATTACGTTTGCAACCTCTGTCTTTGGTAGTTTGGGATAATCGGTGATGTTACCCTCTTTATCGATAATTGTAACGATATTTGTATCCGTTCCAAAACCTGCGCCATCAAGTGTCACGTCGTTTGCTACAACTAAATCTGCGTTTTTCTTGATTAGTTTCTTCTTTGCGTTATCTACTAAATTCTCAGTTTCTGCCGAAAATACTACTAATCGCTTATCGCCCTTGATTTTGCCAAGGTGTGCTGCGACATCGGGAGTTTTCTTAAGTTCAAGAGTTAGCATATCGCTTTTAATTTTGTTTTCACAGACGTTGACCGGTTGATAATCGGCAGGCGCTGCCGCCATAATAAATATATCGTTATTGGGTTCTTCTTGAAGTACTGTATTCAACAAGTCGGTGGTTGATACTACGTCAATGCGCTTGATATAGTCGGGAACGTTTACCGAAACTCTTCCGCAAACCAAGGTGACGTCAGCGCCACGCTTATATGCCTCATCCGCAATGGCTATGCCCATTTTGCCGCTTGAAAAATTGGATAAAAACCTAACTCCGTCAATGGCCTCTATGGTTGCCCCTGCTGTTACCAATACCCTTTTACCTTGATAGTCAGGCTTGATTTTAAGTAGGTTTAACACATATTCAACTATTTTCATAGGATCGGGAAGTCTACCCTTTCCAGAGTCTCCACAAGCCAAGCGTCCCTCGTCCGACTCTATAAAATATGCTCCTTGCTGTTTTAGGGCTTCGACGTTTTTTAAATAAAAATCGTCGGTAATCATACCCGTATTCATAGCAGGAGCATATACCTTTATTCCTTTTGAAGCCATAACGGTAGTTGATAACATATCGTCGGCTATACCATTTGCAACCTTTCCAATAAAGTTTGCAGTAGCAGGCGCAATTAGCACAAGGTCAGAGCTTTTTGCAAGTGAAATATGCTCGACCTCATAGGGAAATTCACGAGAAAACATATCGGTAATAACACGATTACCCGAAACTGTTTCTAAAGTCAAGGGCGTTATAAACTTCGTTGCTGCGTCGGTCATAACTACGTGAACGTCCACGCCTGCTTGTTTTAGTCTGCTTGCAATGGTGGGGGATTTGTAGGCGGAAATACCTCCCGTTATCCCTAATAATACTCTTTTACGCATTAGTCCTTGATAATCTTTACTTTGTCCTCGTAAATCTCTTTTGCAGCAACTGAAATAGCCTTTAACTTTTGCTCTCTCAAGCGGTCGCCCTCTTGTTGCAATAAATCTCTTGCTCTTTTGGAAACTGCACAAACCAATTCATAACGGCACTCTGCTTTTTGGATAATTTTATCAATGGGTGGATCAACTAACATATACTCTCTCCTTTCTTTAATTTTTCAATTTTATCAAGCTGATCGGAAGCAAGGAAGTCATTACACTTTACCCCCTCTCTTTCAGCTTTTACTATTCTCTCAACTGCATTTACTGCATCCGAGAGATTATCATTGACTACGAAATAATCATAGTTGTTTGCTGTGTTTAATTCTTTTATAAAGTCGGCGTTTCTTCTATCGAAACTCTCCGCTGTTTCACTACCACGATTCCAAAGTCTGATTTTTAGGGCTTCAAAACTCTTTGGAATTACAAATATCATAACCGCTTCGGGATAAATCCTTTTTATGTTCATGGCACCAATGGGCTCTATATCCAGAAGAACGTCATGTCCTTTATTCATAATCCGCTCTAACTCGGCTTTTAGCGTGCCATAACTTGAGTTATATTTGCGAACGTACTCTGCAAACGCATTTTCGGATATCAATTCATCAAACCTATTTTGGTCGATAAAATAATAATGAACGCCGTCTACTTCATCCTTTCGAGGGGAGCGAGTTGTCGCGCTTATGGATAATTCGATATTAGAATTATGACTCCTAATTCTAGCGCTAATCGTTCCCTTGCCAACTCCCGATGGTCCTGATAATACAAGAATTAATCCCTTTTTCATAGCTTATTCAATGTTTTGTATTTGCTCTCGTAGCTTCTCTATTTCATTCTTTAGTTCGACAACAACTTTTGTAATATTGACGTTATTCGCTTTACTTCCTATCGTGTTTGCCTCTCTATTCATCTCTTGTACTAAGAAATCAAGAGTTTTACCGACAGGTTGCTCAGAACAAATAATGCTATTAAACTGTGATATATGCGAAAAAAGTCTGTTTATTTCCTCGTCGATATTCACCTTATCAGAGAAAACCGCAACCTCAGTCAATAGCCTTGATTCGTCGGGATTAACCTCGCCTAAATATTCGGTTATTCTGTTTTTGAGTTTTTCTCGATAACTTTCAACAACCATTGGAGCAGATATAGCGATTGACTCGGCACTATCCGATATTCTATTAAGGTGTTTAATCAAGGCCTCTTTTAGGTTGTCGCCCTCTTTTTGTCGCATTTCAATTAGTTTACTGGAGGCAACGCTCAATGCGCCTTTCAACAATTCAAGCAATTCGTCAGCGTTGTCGTCAAGACGCTTTTCTACAAGCGACTGTGGCAATCTCAATATATCCGCCATGGTCAAGTTGTTCTCAATACCAAATTGGGTGTTGATCTCCTTTGCCATTTTTAGATATGCATCAATTTGTTCTAGGTTATATGTGTATTCTTTGTTATTGGATAAACCATTAACCGAAACACTAATATAGCAGTCGATATGTCCGCGAGCAAAATCGGCTTGAATGGCTTTGCGAATATAGTCCTCAGCAAAATTGAACACAGACGGCGCTTTTATAGATAAATCCAAGAAACGATGATTGACTGATTTTAGTTCAACCGTGACGGTCTTACTATTTAAGGTCATTTCACCCTTTCCGTAGCCTGTCATACTTTTCACGATAGTACTCCCATTGTTCTATATTAACTAATATTATAGTACTAAAAAAAAATATTTGCAATAAAATTATTATAAAAATATTAAAAGACTTTTTAAAAGATGCAACGTACAATTCACGACAACGCCAGTTAGAGATTATTCCTCAACTCATGCAACTGTTTGCAATTCATTTTTTAGCGGATGAGATTTCTCGACTTCGTTACACAATGCTTGCGAAAGACCACGCCATACAAATCACGAAGTCCAAAACCCGCCGAAGTGCGGATTTCATCACGAAGTGATTTCATCCTGTAAGGATTTCATCTGCCAATTAAGGCAGATTTCATTCTTTGTTCCAACAAAGAATGGATGAGATCCTCACGACTCCACTTCGTTCCGCTCAGGATGACATTATACAAAGGATGAGATTCCTCCACTTCGGTCGGGATGACAATATGAATGGTCGGAATGACATTGTGGATTGGACATTGAAATAAAGGTTCACCAAGTGTGAACCTTTATTTTTTTATTCTTCTGATAAATTCATCTTCATCTATTATCTCAATACCATTCTTCTTTGCTTTATCGAGTTTACTTCCTGCGTTTTCGCCATAGACAACCAAATTTACCGCTTTTGAAACCGTATCGCTAACCGTTCCGCCCAATGACCTTACAATTTGTTGTGCCTCTTGCCGTTTGTAGTTTTGAAGTGTTCCCGTGATTACAACGTTGTAACCTGTGAAAACACCCTCGGTAACTTCGTCTTCGGTAAACTCGATTCCTTTTGAAATGAGCTTGTCAACCTCTTCCGAATTTTCCTTGTCGGCAAAAAACTCAACTACCGAATTAGCCATAATCAAACCGAAGTCGTCAAGCGCAACTAAATCGTCAACTGTGGCTTTTTTTAGATTATCAAGGTTCTTAAATGCTCTTGCCAATTGTTCTGCGGTTTTCTTGCCTATATTTTGAATACCAATTGCCATTAAAAATCTTGGCAAAGTATTTTTTTTACTTTCTTGTATGGAATTATACAAATTTTCCGCTTTTTTCTCTTTAAATCCGTCAAGGCTTAAAAGACTTTCTTTTGTTAGGTCATACAAATCCGATGGCTTTTTAACGTCAAGTTCATCGTACAACTGCTCAACGGTCTTTGTTGACAAGCCGTCTATATCCATTGCGTCCTTTGAGGCATAGTGAGATATTACCTCAATACTTCTCTTCAAGCAATTTTTGCTAGTACAATATAGGAAAACTCCCCTTTGCTCAATCGGGCTGTTACACATAGGACAATGGGTGGGAATAGATACCATAGTTGAGTTATTTGTATGTTCGGCTATGCCTAAAATCTCCGGGATTACGTCGCCCGATCTTCGGATAAATACCTTACTTCCAATTTTTAAGTCCTTTCTTAGAATCTCTGAAATATTGGAAAGCGTAGCCCTTTTAACGGTAACACCGCCTATATCGACCGGATCTACCTCGGCAATGGGATTGATTTTGCCTGTTCTCGAAACCTGCCAGACTACGTTATTAAGAGTAGTGACAACCTCTTCTGCTTTAAATTTATATGCAATTGCCCATTTAGGAAATTTTTCGGTATAGCCAAGTTCGTGGCGAAGTGCAACCGAATCAACTTTAAGTACCATACCGTCAATTAAAAAGTTTAGATTGGGGCGTTCTAACTCTACCTCGTCCAAAATGCTATTTAGGTCGCTATTAGCATCTATAACCTTAAAAAATATATTTGAATCGAAGCCTTGCTCCAATAAGAAACTGTGCATTTCTTGTTGAGAAGTAAAGTCTATGCCTTCGTGAAAACCAATATTATAAGCGGTAAAACTAAGTTTTCGCTTTGCCGTTTCCTTGGGGTCAATATTTCTTAAACCACCGGCAGCAGCATTCCTTGCGTTTTTAAGCGGAACTGCAGCGGTTTCGTTATACTCTTTAAGAGCGGAAAGCTTCATATAACATTCGCCTAAAATGTCAATCTTCCCCTTAAAGGGTATACTTCCCAATACACCATCTACCGTCAAGGCTTGGTTGGTTACAATCTCGCCTTCAACGCCGTCACCTCTTGTTGTTGCTCTAATAAGCACGCCGTTATCGTAACTTAGGTTTAAGGTCAATCCATCAAACTTGTATTCTAAGGTGATAAGAACATCGTCGCCGCCTTCCTTACGGATTCTTTCTAACCACTCCTCGAGTCCTTCCTTGGTTTTTGTCTTGTCAAGGCTATAAAGTCTCTCTCTATGCTTGAAACTTGCAAAACCTTTTTGAAGATTTCCACCAACTCGCTTTGTAGGAGAATCAGGCAAAACAACACCTAACTTGCTTTCTAAATCTAAAAGCTCGTCATAGAGTTTGTCATACTCCGCATCGCTCACGGTCGGAGAATCTAAATCGTAATATTCCTTGGCATACTTGTTAAGTAGCGCTACAAGCTTAATCATTCTTTCCATAAATAACTCCTATGGACTATTTTATAGTATTCAATCATTCTTCTGTCAATTCACCTTCAACTCCGTCTCACAACGCTTCAAAATGACATTGTGTAGAAGCACCACATACAATTAAAAAACTAAATTTAGCGAAGCGACTTCATTATTTATTATTTAATCTATTGGCTCAATCGGCGCTATGCTTAGGCTCAATTTTTTAATTCCAACTACTTCAAATGCAATCGTTGCAATATCACCGCTAAGAGATATTACAGTACCGATACCAAACTTTTTGTGCTTGACTTTTTGTCCAAGCCGTATTGAAACAGTTTTTTGGGTGTTTTGCGTATATTGTGCAACATATTTAGTATCGTTAGGAACAACTTGATTTGTATTTGTAGCCGTGGTTTTGGGATATGTAACTTTTTTTGCTGTCTGCTTGGGTTCGGCAGTCCCTAGCAATTTTTGTTTTATCTCCGACAAAAATCGGCTTTCTCTATTTTGTTCTCGTTTGCCAAAACGGAAGCGTTCCCAAACGCATGTCATATACAACTTAACTCTCGCTCTCGTGATTGCTACATACATAACTCTGCGTTCTTCTTCTATTTCGTATTCACTCTTGTACAAAGCACCGGCAGGAAATACGTTTTCTTCTAGTCCAATTATGAATACAGTCTTGAATTCCAAGCCCTTGACTGCGTGAACTGTTGCGACAGACACAAAATCATCGGTTTGTATGTCGTCACTGTCGGTCATCAACGAAACGTTTTGTAAAAATTCGGAAATACCTGCGCCTTGATTGGTCTTTTCAAATTCGGAGATTGCGTTGACCAATTCTTCCAAGTTCATTCTTCTATTTGTATCTTCATCGTCCGTACCCGAATAAAGCAACTGAAAGCCCGCTCTTTCAATTATGTACTTTGTTAATTCGGTTAATGTCATTGTGAGCGAATTATGGAATATATCGGTATATATATCTATAAATACCCTTAGTTTCTTGACAATTTGAGGAGAAAAGATTGATAGGAAATTTCCAAATAGTACTTCGCTTATTGACTTTTGATATGCGGCTGCGGCGTCGACTAATGCGCTTATTACCGAGTCGCCTATTCCCCTTTTGGGTGTGTTGATAATTCGTAGCATTGCTTCATTGTCATGCGGATTAACTAGCACTCTCAAATATGCCAAAACGTCTTTGATTTCTTTACGTTCAAAGAACTTCATACCACCGAATACCTTATAAGGTACTCCGTATGAAGTCAATCTTTCCTCTATTTTATTGGTAAGTGCATTGAGTCTAACTAATACCGCAAAATCTTTTGGACTTGCACCTTTTTCAATTTCGCCGGCTATTATAGACGCTACATATTCGGCTTCGTCTATATCCGTACCTAATTTTCGGATTGTAACGTTTTCGCCCAAGTCCTCTTTCGTCCACAAGGTCTTACCATATCTATTTTTGTTATAGGATATTAAAGCATTGCCTACGTTTAAAATGTTTCCCGTGCTTCTATAATTTTGTTCGAGTTTAATTACTACAGAATTAGAGAAATCCTTTTGAAAATTAAAAATATTCGATATATCTGCGCCACGCCAAGCGTAAATACTTTGATCTTCGTCGCCTACTGCAAAAACGTTTCCATGCACGCTTGCAAGCATTTTGACAAGTATGTACTGAATCTTATTTGTGTCCTGATATTCGTCTACGTGTATATATGTAAACCTATCGGCATAATACTCCAAAACATCGGGGAACTGCATGAACAGTTGTACCGTTTTCAACTGTAAATCGTCATAATCCAATGCGTTATTTGCCTTTAATTCGTCATCATAAGCCGCATAAACGTCTAAAATGACATCGGCATTATTACAAGAAATTTCCTTTGAGTATTGTTCAACGTTCATTCCTTTGTTTTTAGCATTCGATATATGCCATAAACAGTTATTTAAAAGATTTTTTTCTTCTAAATGTTTATTTTGGAGTATTCTCTTGACAACTCTTTGGGATTCCAACTCACCGTATATAGAATAATCTTTGCTATAACCCAATCTATCTATATGCTGTCGAAGCACCCTTGCGCAAAATGAGTGAAAGGTGGAAACCCATAAGCCATTTACCCGCGAACAAAGATTAGCAAGCCTTTCTTTCATTTCGTTAGCTGCTTTATTGGTAAAGGTTATTGCAAGAATATTAAAGGGTGAAACTTGTAGGTCGTCAATAAGGTGTGCAATTCTATAAGTTAATACTCGTGTTTTACCACTGCCTGCACCGGCTATTACCAAAACTCCGCCCTCTGTGGTGTATACACCCTTTAACTGTTGTTCGTTGAGTAAATTTTCTAATTCTAACATATTATTACCTTTTACATTTTATCCACTACTTTCTTTAACATATTCTTACAGCCCTTGGTGCCTTTAGCAACAACAACACCTACTAACGAGCCTGCAAGTATGCCCATAACAAATTGCTTCATAACATACCTCCCGAAATTAGTATGGAAAGTTTTTTATAAATTATTACAAAACAATTTGCAAACCAACAATGAAGACGCTTCGCTAATTGTGTTTGGATTTTTCGACGTTGCCGGAAGAACTGACATTTATAATCGGATTGGCTGTTCGTATGCTTCGCAAATAGTCGGTGCTTATATAGAGATGTCTCGACTACGCTCGACATGACGGAACAAGGATGAGATCCTCACGACTACGCTACGCAACGCTTTCAGGATGACATTGTATGGGTCAGGATGACAACCACCATCCCATACAAATCACGAAGTCCAAAACCCGCGTGAAAGGCGGATTTCATCACGAAGTGATTTCATCCTGTAGGGATTTAATCTGCCAATCAAGGCAGATTTCATTCTTTGATGGACTAACAAAGAGTGGATGAGGTCCCTCGACTGCGCTTTCAGAATGACATTTTATGAATGGCTGTTCGTGTGCTTTGCAAATAGTCGGTGCTTATATAGAGATGTCTCGACTACTAAGACATGACGGAACAAGGATGAGATCCCTCGACTGCGCTCGGGATGACATTATGGTGTTCAGGATGACGGGACATGTATTACTTATGTAATAAACCAGATAAAATACCCTTTATTGCGTTAAGCGTATAATCTATTTCTTCAAGGGTGTTTTCCTCTCCGAAAGAAAACCTAACCGATGACGCGGCGTCTTCCTCGGATAAACCCATTGCCATCAGTACGTGCGAAGGCTCTAGTGAACCCGCGGTACAAGCGCTTCCTGCCGAAACTGCAATCCCCAAAAAATCAAGTCTTGTAAGTAGGACTGAAGCCTTTACGCCCTTAAAAGTGATATTACTAATCGACGGAACTCTATTTTTTCCGTTGATTTTTATATCAAATCCCATTTCAAGTAATTTTGTTTCAAAGTAGTTTTGAATTTCAACAAGTTTTTTTGTTCTATCCTTAATCGTCTGCTCGTTGTTCTTAAAAGCACACGCAAAACCAACGACAGAAGGCACGTTTGACGTTCCTCCCCTTAGAGCGGATTCTTGAGAGCCGCCCTCAATCAATGGACTTATAGTAACGCCATCTCTTACATACAACAAACCAATTCCTTTCGGACCACTCATTTTATGAGCGGATATCGTCATTAGGTCTACGCCTAAATCGTTTACCCCTTTTTCTAACGTGGTGGCTTGCACAGCGTCGGTATGGAATAAAACGCCATATTCCTTGCAAACTTGAGCTATTCCCTTTATATCGTTTATTACGCCTGTTTCATTGTTGACATACATTACGCTTACTAAAAAGGTATTGTCGTCAATTTCCTTTTGAACGCTAGAAGCAGTGATTACGCCATCTGAATTGGGATATATGTATACGACTTCAGCACCTAATTTGCTCAACGATTTAGCCGTTTCGATAATTGCGGAATGTTCAATCGCACTTACGATTAACCTATTTTTCTTGCCCCTGTTAGCTAGAAACAAACCCTTTATTGCCCAATTATCGGCTTCCGTTCCGCCCGAAGTAAAATAAATTTCCTTTGGCTTTGCCCCGATAACGTCGGCTATTATCTCTCTTGAAGTATCAAGATGCGCTACTGCCTTTCGTCCAAACGAGTGGCTACTGTTGGCATTTCCAAAGTCATCAAAAAAGCATTTCGACATTTCGTCGAAAACGCTTTTTGACATTTTGGTTGTAGCTGCATGATCAAGATATATTTTCATAAATTTTTTTGTATGTTAAATAGTCACATCCAATTAACTAAGTGCGATACACAAGCAAAGGTGCAATGTGCAATGTGCAATGTTTCGATTGCTCGTGTGCTTCACAAATAGTCGGTGCTTATATAGAGATCCCTCGACTACGCTTAAGAATGACGAAAGCTGATGAGATCCTTCGACTACGCTTAGAATGGCATAATATGGATGAGATCCTTACGACTACGCTACGCAACGCTTTCAGGATGACACTCCGTGTCGGGATGACATAATATGGATGAGATCCTTACGACTCCACTGCGCATCGCTTGAGGATGACATTATTGATGCTCGAGATGACATTTTATAATGTCACATTGCAGATTTTCATTGGATAATGTTCAATTACCCAATTAATTGATTAAATAAATCAACTAACTCTTGCTTTGATTTTAATCCAACAAATCTATCCTTATGAACTCCGTCAACAAATATATTTACATTCGGGATATAATCTATATTATATTTCATTGCCAATTTTTCGGATTCGTCAACGTTTACCTTACAAAAGGCAATCTGCGGAAATTCTCCGCTTACTTCTTCAAGAATTGGTGCAAGCATTTTGCATGGTCCGCACCAATCGGCATAAAAGTCCGCTACTACGTATTTGTTTTCGCTGAGTAATTTTTCAAATTTTTCTTGATTTACTAATTCCATGTTATTCTCCTTATGTATTGCTATGGTTACAGCCACTAGGCTGTCCCCCTAAAAAAGTAGTGCTACGAAATCGAAAGATTTCGTCAAATTTGTTATCGTTCAATGTGCAATTCTCATATTGAATTGACGGTTTTGCATTCGTGAATTGAGACCTACCGATTGCAATAAATCATTTTAATGCGGATGAGATTCCTCGACTACGCTCGGAATGACATTGTATGGGTCAGGATGACAACCACCATCCCATACAAATCACGAAGTCCAAAACCCGCGTGAAAGGCGGATTTCATCACGAAGTGATTTCATCCTGTAGGGATTTCATCTGCCAATCAAGGCAGATTTCATTCTTTGATAGCCTAACAAAGAGTGGATGAGGTCCCTCGACTACGCTCGGAATGACGATTTGATTAGATTCCCAGGCTACGCTTAGACAAGGATTAGGTCCTCACGACTCCACTGCATTCCGCTCAGGATGACATTGTAGATTTTTATGTCAGAATGATGATAATATATCAATTATTCACTCTTTGTTATTTTAATATACAAGTCGTCTAGTTGTTTTTGCTCGACTTCGGCTGGTGCTTCGGTCATTAAGCAACAAGCATTTTGCATTTTCGGGAATGCGATAACGTCCTTTATGTTGTCGGTACCTGTCAAACTCATTACCATTCTATCTAAGCCGAAAGCCATTCCGCAGTGTGGTGGTGCGCCATATTTGAAAGCGTCTACAAAGAAGCCGAAACGGTATACGATATCCTCGGGAGTCATACCTAGCAAACCGAACATTTTTTGTTGCATTTCAACTGTATGTATTCTAACGCTACCGCCGCCTGCCTCTTCGCCGTTGATTACAAGGTCATAAGCCTTGGAACGTACTTTCAATGGATCGGTATCTAAAAGTGGAATGTCCTCGTCCATTGGAGCAGTGAATGGGTGGTGAACTGCAACATATCTCTTTTCTTCGTCGTCATATTCCAAAAGAGGGAACTCTGTAACCCAAAGTAATTTATAGCCGTCTTGAACCAAACCGAATTGCTTTGCAACTCTGATTCTTAGTGCGCCTAATGATGCATATACAACGCTATCAACGTCGGACACGATAAATACAATATCTCCAACCTCGATATTTAGTTTTTCAACAAGTGCATTGATTTGTTCAACGCTTAAATATTTTGCGATTGGCGATGTGATTCCGTCTTCGGTTTTCTTCATCCAAGCGATACCCTTTGCACCGTAGTCTGCAATAAATGGAGTGAGTTTGTCGATTTCCTTGCGAGTATATTGACTAGCCAAACCCTTTGCGTTGATGGCTCTTACGCTGCCACCCTTTTCAATACATTGTTCAAATACTGCAAAACTGCTTCCCTTGACTATATCGGTTATGTTATTAAGTTCCATGCCAAATCTTAAATCGGGCTTGTCCGAACCAAATCTTTCCATCGCCTCACAGTATGGCATACGAATAATGGTTTCGGGAACGTCATAGTTGATTGTTTCTTTGAATACCTTGCGAACCAAGCCTTCCGCAATCTTCATTACATCCTCGGAATCAGAAAACGACATTTCAAAGTCGATTTGACTGAATTCGGGTTGACGATTGGCTCTTAAATCCTCATCTCTGAAACAACGCGCAATTTGATAATATCTATCAAATCCCGATATCATCAATAATTGCTTATAAAGTTGTGGAGATTGTGGCAGTGCGTAGAATGAACCCGGGTGAACTCTTGACGGAACAAGATAATCTCTTGCGCCCTCGGGAGTGCTCTTGCCCAAGAATGGGGTTTCAATTTCCAAGAATCCGTTTTCTTCAAAGTAGTTTCTTGTCAAATGACATATCTTGCTACGAACAATCAATTTTTGTTGCAAGCTTTCTCTGCGTAAATCCAAGTATCTATATTGATAGGACAAGGTTTCACTGTTCTTTGCTTTGTCGGAAATTACGATAGGCAATTCCTCTGCAACGTTTAAAATCTTAAGGTCGGTACAAGTAATTTCTACTTCACCTGTAGGCATATTGGCGTTGATATTCTTTTCGCCACGGCTTCTGACTACACCTGTTATGGCTAAAACGTACTCGTTACGAATTTTCTTTGCCTTTTCAAATAACTCCTGCGTTTGCTCGCCATATTCAAATGATACTTGAACAATACCCGATCTATCTCTTAAATCGACAAAGATAATAGGTCCTAAATTTCTATACTTTGCAACAAAACCCATTGCAACTACGGTATTTCCAATATCGGTTGAACGGAATTCTCCGCACATTTTTGTTCTTCTAAGATTTCCCAATAAGTCCATATTTATTACCTTCTTTTAAAATATTCTATTATGTTATCTAATTGTATATCTTCACTAGTGCCGTTAAGCATATCCTTGACGGTTACTTGATTGTTTTCTACTTCTCTATCACCTATGACTAACGTAAAGTGAGCGCCGATTTTATCCGCGTATTTCATTTGAGCTTTAATCGACTTTTCGCCGTACTCGGTCAAAGCAGATACGCCGATATTACGTAATTTATTAACAAGTGTTAGCGAATAATCCTTTTGCCCTGCGTTACAAACGTAAACGTCAACGGACTCGGTGTTTGGAATGTAATTTCCCATCGCTTCAACGGTTAATAACAATCTTTCGATACCCATACCAAATCCAACAGCAGGACACGGCTTACCGCCTAGGGACTCCACTAAGTTATTATATCTACCACCCCCACATACGGTGTCTTGAGAGCCCAATCCCTCGGACACAAACTCAAATACCGTTCGTGTATAGTAATCCAAGCCTCTTACGATTTTTGGATTTTCTTGATAATCGATTCCTAAAAGCGTCAAGGTATGCTTTAATCCCTCGTGATGGGCTTTGCAATCGTCACACAAATAGTCAAGCACGGACGGTGCGTTTTGTAATAACTCTTTACAAGTTGGCACCTTACAATCAAGCACTCTCAAAGGATTCTTTTTTAGTCTTTCTTGACAGGTCGGGCATAATTTATCCTCGTTGTCGGACAAATATTCGGTCAACGCCTTATGATAGTCCTTGCGACACTCTGAGCAACCAATGCTATTGATATATAGTTTTGGATTTAAGCCTAAGCGATTAAAAAGAGTCTTTGCTATCGATATAACCTCGGCGTCGGCTTCGGGTGTATATAATCCAAAATACTCAACGCCAAATTGGTGGTGTTCACGAAGTCTACCAGCTTGCGGTCTTTCATAACGAAATACGGGAGTGATATAATAGGCTCTCAACGGCAAACTTTGTGACAAGTTATTCTCGATAAACGATCTTACACAACCTGCCGTACCTTCGGCTTTAAGTGTAATACTTCTTTCGCCTTTATCTAAGAAAGTATACATTTCCTTGTTTACGACGTCGGTCGTTTCGCCTACCCCACGCAAAAACAATTCGGTGTGTTCAAAGGTCGGCGTCCTAATTTCCTTTGCGTTATAAAGAGCCGTTATTTCTCTTATTTGTTCTTCGACGTAGTGCCATTTATAACTTTCTTCCGGCAGAACGTCTTTTGTCCCTTTTGGTATTTTAATCATAGTTTAATTATCTCCAAAAATTATTATTGGTTATATTTATTGTTTAGTGTCACCGTGCAATGTGTGACTCTTAGAATGACATAATATGGATGAGATCATTCGACGTTGCTCAGGATGACATTTTTAATAACGAAAGCGGATGAGATCCTTCGACGTTGCTACGCAACGCTTGAGGATGACAATATGACATGAATGTCTATCCGTATGCTTCGCAAAGAGTCGGTGCTTGTAGTGAGGTCCCTCGACTAGGCTCGGGATGACAGCGGTGCTGTCAATTCACCCTCGAACAACGCTTAAGAATGACAAACAAGGATGAGATCCTTACGACTCCACTTAGTTCCGCTCAGGATGACAATATCCATGTAATGTCATGTCGACCGTAGTGGAGACATCTAGAATCAATAAAGCGGATAGGTCCCTCAACGATGCTCGGGATGACACACAAGGATGAGATCCTTACGACTCCACTTCGTTCCGCTCAGGATGACATTTTTAATAACGAAAGCGGATTAGATCCTCACGACTTCGTTGCACTCCGCTCAGGATGACATTTGGATTAGATCCTTACGACTTCGCTACGCTACGCTCAGGATGACAATTTATATGGTCAGGATGACATTATAAGGATTAGATCCTTACAACTTCGCTACGCAACGCTTGAGGATGACATTTGGATGAGATTCCTCGACGTTGCTCGGAATGACAAACAAGGATGAGATTCTTCGACTACGTTGCACTACGCTCAGAATGACATTATGGTGTCAGTATCACGTTATGCTGTTGGAGTGACATTTAGAGAATATATTTTCTCATATCGAGTCCTGTGGACGTTACGTCTAAATGCTCGTCGACGTATGCTCTATCAACGGACACTACTATCGGATTACCACAAGCCTCAAATGCTATATCTTCCATTAACTTTTCGATAATTGCGTGAAGTCGTCTTGCGCCGATATTTTCTTTAATCTCGTTGTCCGAATAAGCAATCTCTGCAAGTCTATCGATACCGTCGGCAGTGAATTGAAGCGATACGCCGTCAACAGCCAAAAGTTCTGCATATAACTTGGTGATTGCGTTGTCGGTTTCGGTCAAAATCTTGATAAAATCTTCCTTTGTCAAACTTGTCAATTCGCATATTACGGGGAAACGTCCTTGCAATTCCGGAATTAAGTCTTTGACGTCTGCAACGTGGAATGCGCCTGCTGCAATAAACAGAATATAATCGGTTTTTATCATTCCGTATTTAGTATTTACAGTGCAACCTTCGACTATTGGCAAAATATCTCTTTGAACGCCCTCTCTTGATACGTCGGGTCCGCCGTGATTACCTGTTGCTGCGGCTATTTTATCGATTTCATCGATAAAAATAATACCATCTTGTTCTGCACGCTTTAACGCTTCTTGATTAATGCCGTCCATATCAACTAGACCTTCGCTAATTTCGTTGACGTAAAGTTCTATTGCGTCCTTGACGTACATTTCCTTGGTTTTAACTTTCTTGTTGCCGCCCATAATCGAGGACATCACAGTTGAAAAGTTGATTTCACTTGCAGCAGGATCGTTGGGGTTTATCTTGACCGGCTTTTCTTTTTCGGTGATTGTAAATTCGACCTTTAATCTATCAAGTTTGCCCTCTTTTAATTCTTGCTCTAGTTCGGCTTTTATTTGAGTGTCGGGAGTGTCTTTCATAACCTGTTTTTTGATAGGCATTAAAACCTTTGCGACATTTTCTATAGCCATATCCAAAGCCTTTGGACGAACTTCTGCATATTTTTCTTCTTTAACGATACGAACAGATGCCTCGACAAGATCTCTTATCATGCTTTCAACGTCACGTCCAACGTAACCAACCTCGGTAAACTTGGTTGCTTCAACTTTGACAAAGGGCGCCT
Source organism: uncultured Clostridia bacterium (assembly GCA_945482995.1). Taxonomy (GTDB): domain Bacteria; phylum Bacillota; class Clostridia; order Christensenellales; family CAG-1252; genus RUG14300. Next base: position 24,149 of record CALYRM010000013.1, read on the forward strand.
TTACCAATTTTGCTAGTCGTCTTGCAATTTCGGTTTTACCAACGCCTGTCGGTCCTTTCATAATGATATTTTTGGGAGTTATCTCGTCCTTTATCTCTTGTGGCAATTTGCTTCTTCTATAACGATTTCTAAGCGCAACTGCCACCATTCTTTTTGCTTCGGCTTGTCCGATGATATATTTATCTAATTGTTCTACAACTTCTCTTGGAGTTAAATTCGTTGACATATTACACCTCCTCAACGGTTAGGTTACCGTTTGTGAAAATACAGATATCTCCTGCGATTTTCATAGCTTTTCTTGCAATCATCTCAGCAGTATAGCCTTCAATATCGTATAACGCTCTTGCTGCGGCTAGTGCAAAGTTTCCACCCGAACCAATAGCACAAACACCATCCTCGGGATCGATTACGTCTCCGTTTCCCGATATAATCAACAGATTATCTTTATCTGCGGCAATTAACATTGCCTCTAATTTTCTTTGTCTATCGCTCCGCCATAGCTCGGTCAATTCCACCGCTGCTCTCATAAGGTTTCCCGAATACTTTTGTAACATTTTTTCAAATTTTTCACTTAGTGAAAAGGCGTCGGCAACACTGCCTGCAAAACCAACTACGACTTTACCGCCGTAGATACGCTTAACCTTTTTAGCATTGCCCTTAAAAACAACGCTTTCACCCATAGTAACTTGACCGTCGCCTGCTACTACCGTTACTCCGTCTTTTTTAACGGCACATATTGTCGTACTGTGAAACTCTATATTACTCATAATAACCTCCTCATAATATAATACAATCACGCAGTCCACAACCCGCTGATGTGCGGATTTCATCACATAGTGATTTCATCCACGTAAGTGGATTTCATCTGCCCTTTAGGACAGATTTCATTGTTTGATAGCGTGGCTTCAAACATTTAAAGCACAAATTCCTTGTACTTTAACATGTGTTCTACCGCACGTATACCATATGCGGTTTTTCTTTCTTTTTTATCTCGAATACCCTCAATCGGCGGTAATAACCCGAAATTGGCATTCATTGGTTGTAATTGTTCGATTGCCGGATTAGTTATGTACCTAACGAGCGAACCGATTATTGTATATTCGTCGGGGATGTCAAAAGTCTCGCCTTTTAATTTCTTTGCTAGTGATAAGCCTGCAATAAGTCCGCTCATTGCGCTTTCCATATATCCCTCAACTCCCGATAGTTGCCCTGCAACATATACAAGCGGATATTTTTTAAGCGAAAAATCGCTATTTAAGATTTTTGGAGCGTTTACGTATGAGTTACGGTGCATAACTCCATATCTTAAAAATTCCGCTTTTTCAAGTCCCGGAATCAATCCGAATACTCGCTTTTGCTCGGGGAAAAGCAAATTTGTTTGGAAACCAACTATATTGTAGGCGTTTCCTTGCAAATTTTCTTTGCGTAGTTGAACTACAGCATAAAACTTTCTGCCATCGGGTGCATCCAAGCCAACCGGGCGAAGTGGACCAAACCTGATTGCATCTACTCCCCTTTTTGCCATAACCTCAACAGGCATACAGTTTTCATAGAATTCAGCGTCAATCAACTTATCAACGACGACTTCGGCATTGATTAATTCATTGTAGAATCTTTGGTATTCTTCCTTGTTCATTCCACAATTGAGGTAATCGCCACCTTTGCCGTAGCGTGCGCCAAAGTACGCCTTGTTGTAATCAATGCTATCTGCCGACACGATAGGCGCAACAGCGTCACAAAAATGAAGATTGTCGGAACCGCCTATTTCTTGAAGTATGTCGCTTATCGCTTTGCTACACAAGGGTCCGCAAGCAATTACTGTCGGCGTGTTAAAATCAATATCCTTTACTTCTTCTCTAATCAAAGTAAAATTAGGATTTGCAAACAACGCTTCTTCGACTTTCAGTGACAAAACGTCTCTATCTACTGCAAGCGCTCCGCCGGCAGGCACTTTTGCGATTTCCGCGCATTTCAAAATAAGACTATCTAAAAGTCTCATTTCTGCTTTTAGCGTACCCGAAGCGGTATCGGGTAAATCGGATTTTAGGCTATTAGAGCATACAAGTTCCGCTAGTTTATCCGTTTTATGCGCTCCCGTGGTGTTTTTAGGGCGCATTTCGTACATGATAACCTTGAAACCTTGCTTCAATAGTGCCCAAGCGCACTCAACGCCTGCCAAGCCACCGCCTATTATTTTTACTGTGCCTCTATCGTTTCCTTGTGTGAACATTTTGTACATTTATAAGTCTTTTGACCTTTTATATTTAATACTTTCATTGTTGCGCCACATTCAGGACAGAAATATGGCGCCGGTAAATCCCAAGAAGCAAAGTCGCAAGCAGGGAATCCCGAACAGCCATAGAATACCTTGCCCGTTCTCGAAACCTTTTTTACCACGTCTCGTTTACACTTAGGACAGCTGCCTACTACTTCAGCAGCTAAATTTCTTGTATTCTTGCATTTTGGATAATTGGGACAAGCAAGGAATTTACCGTTTTTGCCGTCCTTGATAACCATAAACGCACCGCATTTTTCGCATTTAATATCGGTAACTTCGTCGGGAAGTTTTATGTGTCCGCCATTAGACATTGCATTGCGAACGTTCTCCATAAATCTCGGGTAAAAGTCAGCGATGAGCTTTTGCCATTCCAATTTACCCAAACTTATCTCGTCTAAGCCACTTTCCATTTTAGCCGTAAATTTTAAGTCTAAAATATCCGAGAAGTTTTTGTTGATTTCTTCAACAACGACTTCGCCTAGATTGGTTGCTACCATATACTTGCCGTCTTTTTCAAAGTATTCTCTCTTTGCTAAAACGTTGATAATCGAAGCATACGTGCTTGGTCTGCCGATACCGTTATCTTCCATTGCTTTGATAAGTGAAGATTCGGTATATCTAAGCGGTGGCTTTGTGAATTTTTGTTCGTATTTATAGTCTATTCTATTAACTACGTCGCCCTCTTCCAACGGTGATGATATATCGCCGCTTTCCTCGGATGTTTGCGGTTGCGCTTCCGAATAAACTGCGGTAAAGCCTGCAAATTTAAGCGCTCTTCCTTTCATATGGAATCCGTAATCCTTTCCGTTACTTCCGGCACCCCCGATTCTTACGTCAAGAGTGTTGTATTGCGCTTGAGTCATTTGGCTTGCTACAAATCTATCATAGATAAGTTTGTAAATTTGATATAGATTTTTGGGGAGTATCTTACGAAGTGATTCGGGCGTTTTGTCAAGTGAAATCGGTCTGATTGCTTCGTGCGCGTCCTGTGCTTGATTGCTCGTTTTATAGTTATTTGCCGTTTTGGGCAGGTACTCGGGAGCATATTTCTTTGATATATACTCTCTTACTGCCTTTATCGCATCATCCGATACTCTTACCGAGTCGGTACGAATGTACGTTACCAATGCAACGTGTCCTTCGTTCCCAAGTTCTACGCCTTCGTACAACTGTTGCGCAACGTTCATTACTTGCGGTGCGGTCATAGAAAACTTTGAGGTTGCGTCTTGTTGCAAGGTAGACGTGGTGAAAGGTGGTTTAGGAGACTCATTCTTAACTTGCTTTTTAACGTTTGTTACCGTAAAAGGAGCATCCTTTAATGCGTCAAGAATTGCGTCAAGTTCTGCCTTACTCTTAATCTTAGATTTTTTTCCGTTTACGTCTTCAAAGTTTGCCTTGAATTGATCTGCTCCCTTTGAAAAAATTCCTTGCAAAGTCCAATACTCTTCGGGTTTGAAGTTTCTTATGTCCTTTTCTTTGTCTACAAGCATCTTCAATGCAGCCGATTGCACTCTTCCTGCGCTAAGTCCCGATTTGATTTTTTTGCTAATAATCGGGGAAATCTTGTAGCCCACTATTCTATCAAGCACACGCCTTGCTTGCTGTGCGTTGACTAGATTTATATCGATTTTTCTCGGAGATTTAAGCGCATTATTAACTGCCTTTTGAGAAATTTCGTGAAATTCTATTCTTATTTTGTCATCAGGCAAACCTAATGCGTTTTGTAAGTGCCAGCTTATTGCCTCGCCTTCGCGGTCAGGGTCGGTTGCTAAATAAACTTCACTTGACTTGGAAATATCATTTTTCAACATTTCCAAGGTCTTCTTTTTGTCATCATTAACTACATATTCGGGTTTGAAATTATTATTTATGTCAATTCCCAAACTTCTTTGAGGTAAATCGCAAACGTGACCGCCAGACGCTCTTACTCTGAAATCCTTGCCTAAGTATTTTTCAATCGTCTTGGCTTTTTTGGGAGATTCTACTATAACTAATTTCATCAAATATTCTCCTTAAGTTGTTTTTATAGTCCAAAGAAATTACCGGGCAATCTCTTTACAATTCCCACTAGTTCCAATTTTAATAGTATCGTGTTAAGCTCGTTGACTTGAAGTTTGCACGCCGATAAAATCTGTTCAAAGTGAAGGTCGCCCTTGTCAAGAAGATTAATTATCATTGCTTCTTCAATTGTCAACTGCTCGTTTGTTGTTTCCTTTGCGTCTAATTTTATGTTAAGCGCGGATAATACGTCATTCGGTTCGGTTACCATTGTGCCTTGAAGTTCCTTGATAAGTTTATTACAGCCTGCGCTTTGCTTGTTGTATATGTTGCCGGGTACTACGAATAAATCTCTACCCTGTTCAATAGCATTGTTCGCAGTAATTAGGCTACCGCTAGGAACTCCTGCTTCCGAGATAAATACCGCCCTCGATAGTCCGCTGATTATACGGTTACGCTCGGTGAAGGTATATTGTTTGACGCCTGTACCCAAAGGATATTCGGTTACGACCAAGCCTTTATCTACAATACGCGCAAATAAGTCTTTATTTTCGCTTGGATATATCTTATCCAAGCCACAAGGACTTACAGCGATTGTTTTACCCGAAGAGGCAAGCACCGTTCTATGCGCAGTGGAGTCAACCCCTCTTGCAAGTCCGCTTACGACAGTTAGCCCCGCATCGACAAAACTCTTACAAAAGTTCTCGGTTACGTCAAGTCCGTATCTTGACATATTTCTTGTGCCGACAACGCCTATACAATCTGCTTTTAATAGAGAAACGTCGCCTAAACAATATAGCACAATTGGCGGTAAATACAATTCTCTTAACTTGTCCGGATATTCTTCGCTTGCAATCGTAACGATTTGTATGCCTAGTCTTGAATTATCGCCGATAAATTTATCGATAAGATCTATATCGTGATACTCAATAAGGTTACTATAATATTTTTCGCCATGAGCACCTACAATATACTCTTTATGCTTTTCAATATTTTGAAATAGCAATGCAACGTTATCCTCAAGCTCCATTAGATTTAATCTTCGCTTTCCTACCGTTCTATCCGCTAGTGATAACCAAATATAAGCCTTTTCTTCTAGTGTAAAACTCATTATCTCCAATACTTCCTATCAAGCGATCTATATTGAATAGCCTCTGCAATATGCTCGGTTTGAATATTCTCGCAACCCTCTATATCCGCTATTGTTCTTGCAACTCTTAATATTCTATAACTTGCTCTTGCCGATAAGCCCAGTTTCACAAAGGCTATTTCGATAAGCGCTTGGCTTTCCTTGTCTATCTTACAAAACTTTTGTATATCCGCATTTGACATTTCCGCATTGGTATGTATACCCTTAGCGTTGTCCTTAAAGCGTTCTTGTTCAATTTCACGCACCCGTTTTACCCTTTCTCTGATTGCGCTTGACGGTTCGGACGGAGCCTCTTCTGCAAATTCTTCATAACTTATGCTGTCAACCTCAACTTGAATATCTATTCTATCCAAGAGTGGCCCGGACAACTTTCCTATGTAATTACGAATTTGTTGTGGAGTGCAAGTACATTCCTTATTTCTCGAACCAAAGTTGCCACAAGGACAAGGATTCATACTGCCGACTAACATAAATCTTGCAGGATAATCAACGGTTTGCATTACCCTTGAAACAGTGACTTTGCCATCTTCCATTGGTTGGCGCAAGGCTTCAAGCGCCTTTCGGCTATACTCGGGAACTTCGTCTAAGAACAACACGCCGTAGTGTGCCAAACTGACTTCGCCGGGCTTTGCCTTACGATCTCCACCGATTAATGCAGGTAACGTAACCGAATGGTGGGGCGTTCTAAACGGTCTTGTCTTGACTATTCCGTTTGTAGCGTCCAAAAGTCCTGCAACCGAATGTATCTTTGTAACCTCAACAGCTTCTTCAAAACTCAACTCGGGCATTATGGTTAGCACACATTTTGCAAGCATTGTTTTACCTGCGCCGGGAGCTCCTACCATAAGTACGTTATGTCCGCCGGCAACTGCGATTTCCAACGCTCTTTTAGCTGTCGTTTGACCTTTAACCTCGGAAAAATCGATGCCATATTTTGTTGTTGCCGTTGTATCGGCATCAAACTTGACGATTTCAAGCGGTTCGATAGGATTATTGCCCGAGATATGATCGACAACTTCTTTTAGGTTCCTTGCGGCGTACACCTCAAGACCCTCGACATAGCATGCTTCATTCCTATTTTCATATGGAATGATAAACTTTTTAAAGCCCTCTTGCACTCCTGATATTAGTATCGCCATTAGCCCACTTATTCTTCGTAGCGAGCCGTCTAAGGATAACTCGCCTAAAAAGACGTAATCTTGCGTAGCCTTATAGTCGGTTTGCTCTGAGGCTGAAAGTATACCAATAGCAATTGGTAAATCGAAAATCGAGCCTTCCTTTCGCGTTTCGGCAGGAGCAAAGTTGATTGTCAATCGCTTTATCGGATATTCATATTCCGAATTGACGATTGCCGATCTAACCCTATCCTTTGACTCTTTGACTACAGCGTCGGGCAATCCTACCATTTCAAGCGAGGGAACGCCACCTGTAATGTCTACTTCAATATCTACGGCATAACCCTCTAAGCCTTTTAGTGCATAGCTTTTTGTTTTTGTAAGCATACTTATTCTTCCGTTTCTTTAGTTTCTTTTTTGCTCGGTACTTTAAACCAAGAGGACAAATAATTGAAATAATTGCAGTCTATCGAATTTACTTTTTTATCATTTTTGTTTATACAAATATCCCAAACAAGATAACCCATATAAACGGTTAAACCTACCCAAACAATTGAGAATATAATTGCAACGGGATCGCCTGCTGTCATTGCTATTTCTTGTGCGTTTGCTCCACCTGCAATGTACTTGCAAATCATAAGTTCATAGCACAATGAAAGCGTTGATATAATGCTCAATGCTGCGGTTGTTGTCAAAATTCTTCTCTCTCCTGTCAATATTGCAAACAAGAATAGTATAGATAAAGCAATTACACTGACCATAGGAGTCATACGAACGGCAAATGTAAATACAACCAACATTGTGTATCCTACTAGCAGTATGAGTTGTTGTCTGTCTCTTGATTTGATATAAATTCCTATGCAATATAACATACCAAGCGCTACTAAAATTGCACTCATTACTATGCCTGCTGTGTTTACGCTAAGCCCGGATTGACCGCACATTGCATACAAGTTGAATGCACCGTCGGTGAATAGCTTGTTGGTCGAGAATATCGTGCAGTAGCGTTCCAATACGATAAACGGTCTGCCTGCGGCGAAGAAATTGAAGGACAAAGGTAGCGTTATAATATATGAAGCCACTATCGAAACTGTTGCAGAAACCGGCAATACGGTTCTTGTTTCGGGATTCTTGATATATATAACTACCGCATACGCAATCAAAAGTGGTAATACCCATAAGCTTTCAGCCATAAATAGCACGGATAAGGTATAATAAACGGTCAATTTGATAATCTTCTTATCTCTTGCGTTGATAAGAGCCAACATCAAGAACAATATTCCGATTGACAAGTATGAACCGTAAAGCGTGCTTAGCATAAATAATGCCGGGAATAGCGCATAAGCCAATGCAATTACAAATGATTTCATTGGACTTAGTTTCTTATTTGCTATTACAAATATTATGAATACTATTATAATATCGGCAACAATAGCAGGTATTTTAAGGAATATCGCCATTCCTTGTGTGCCCGTCAAAAGTCCGAAAGCCTTTGCCAATAAGCCCATTATCCAAAGAATATAGCTAACGCCCGGGGTATAATATATAGTCGAATTGAAATAATAAGAGATAATACCCTCTTTTGCAAAACCGTTTGCTTGAAGCATTAGGTTATTTAATTGGTCGCCATGTCCGTAAATTGTGAGCGATAATACTAATCTAATCAAGAAAGCGGCAAGTGCGGCTGCTGTCACCAAGAATGCGCTTGAAGTTAAGAATTTTTTCGCTTTTCCGCCCTTGTCATCATTTGGCGTTTGGAGAGAGTCAATATTATCCTTTGATTTTAATCTGCGATATGCAACGTATCCAAAGTACGTTAATGCAGAACCCAATACAACGATAAGCGTTGTGAATATAATTCCTCTTGTGGTTGTGAGGTAAGTCGATGAAAAACCGCTCGCGCCTTTACGTCCCAAATCAAATACAACCAAGCCTGTTGCTTCGGTAGCAGGGTCTTTAATTTTCTTTAATGAAATATTATCAAAGTAAGCGTAGCCTTGAGTTACGTTTGAAGCATCTGTTCCCAAACCAAAACGCACGTTTACTTTGTCGTATGAATTATTTTTGAAGCAAACTTGTATTGTTTGCCAGCCAACCGATAACTCAGTGATGGATTGAGAAATCTGCGATGATTCAGCCAAGCCAACGAATGCGCCCAAACTACCCTCTTTTTTAATCTTTGACGTAATTTTCACATCTACCGACAAAACGTAAACCGCATTTTTATCCAATGCAACCTCTTGTGAAAAATAACCGTAAGAACCTGCGGTTTTGCTATCAATACCAATATAGGTACGACCATGTGCGGCACTTTCATTTTCATAATCGGTAGTACCTGCAGTCAAAACCTTTTCGGTATAGGTAACCTTTGCATCTTCGTCGGTAAAGTACGTCCAATTTGCCGATTTATTTTCCAAATTGGAGTTTATCATTATTTCTTGGTTGTATGCAATAGTATCTTTACAACCAACCAATAGCATGGTTGATAAAATTAATATAGCTATTACACATATAATAATACCTTTTTTCATTAAAATTTACCTCATAAATATTTATGATTACAGTAATACTATTTTACCGTAGTCACATTCATTGTAATATCAATTAAGATAAAAATCAAGTATATATAAAAAATATTATATTAAATATTTTTATTTAGTAATATTCAATATATAGTGCATATTCGTCATCATTGGC
>CALYRM010000014.1 GCA_945482995.1 uncultured Clostridia bacterium
ACGTGGTTGAAAGTACGCTACTATAAATCCTTACGTCGCACAGTTCGCGACATATCGCAAGCTTTGCTTATATTGTTTTGTTCATAACTTTAACCTCTTGTAAAGTATTTCGCCTGCGGGCGAAAGCGATATGCACCTATGGTGCGCGATATTATCTCGCAAGACGAGATAGCGATATTATTCTGCGGCGCAGAATAGCGATATGTTTGCCTTTAGCAAACGTGGTTGAAAGTACGCTACTATAAATCCTTACGTCGCACAGTTCGCGACATATAGCTTGCCGCAAGGCAAATATCGCGGTTTTGTATATCTCGTTTGCGACGAGATATGCAAAAGCATATCGCAAATCCGTAAGGATTTATATCGCTTTAGTTTGTCTTCCGTTGAAGACAAACTAAACTTTCAACGTGATTGGTGTTCGGGAACATATCGTAAGGTTGAATTAATGTGGGTTGATACTTTGCGGAAAGAAGTTTTAAGTCCGCTGCAAGAGTTTTGGGTTCACAGCTTAAATAAATTAGAGTTGACGGCGCTTTGGTTAAGATTGTTTGGCAAACATTAGCGCCCAAGCCTGCTCGGGGTGGGTCGACAAACATTGCACTCCCGGAATCACAGTCGACGTCTTTTAGAGCAAGATTGAAGTCGCCGGACAAAAACGTTATTTTATCGGCTACATTATTAATTTTAGCCGTTTTTTTAGCTGTTTCAACCGCCTTTTCGGAGATTTCAACCGAGATTACGTCAAACCCATTTTTCGCAAACAATGCCGTGGTTATACCTATTCCGCTATATGCGTCCACAACCTTTTTGACTCCGCTATTTAGAATTATTTCAAGCACCTTATTATAAACAGACTCACAGATTTCGCTATTGGTTTGCAAAAAGTCGCCTGCTTGATAAAGATAATCTATTCCGCATATTCTATCGGCAATTTGCTTTTCACCCATACAATATTCGGGATCTCCCGAAAATACCGCATTTGATATTTCAGAATTGATGTTTGTGTTTAACGATACGAATGAAAAACTTTCTTTCAATAGCGAATAAAGGTAACTTAGCCCATCGTCTATATGTTTATAAAATACCAAGGTTATTGCAAGCGAATCTTTTAATACTCTCAACACCGCAAAACGCAAATTACCCCTTTGACGGTGTGGATTGTATGCAATAATATCGTATTTTTTACACCATTTTTTCAAAGCCAATCTTACCGCTTGAAATTTTTCATTATCGTGCATTAAACATTCGGGAATGTCTTCAACCTTATGAGTATCCGAATTGAAAAAACCAATTTGAATGTCCGTTCCTGCCTTAGCAAAAGAAAACTGAATTTTATTTCTTTTAGAATCTTGTTTGTAGATAATATCACTAACCAAATTTCGATAATCGTTCAATCTTCTTTTTATAAGATCGGTTTTAAGTTTATGTTGTCCTTCTACTGAAACATACAAAAGATTACAAGCACCGCATATGCTTTGATATTTACAAGGGCTTTCAACTCTTAACGGCGACGGCTTCAACACCTTTTTTAGATTGTATATAGTAACACTTCCGCTTTTTCTTGGATTATCGGCTAAAACTACCTCATTAGGCAAAGCACCCTTAACCAAACATCTTCCTTGTTTGGTATAACACACCCCTTCAAAGTCGTTCCCGAGTTTTTCGATAGTAAGTTTTTCAGTAGAATCCATACTATTATCAAGGGGTTTAGGTTTATTATTTTTAGTAGGATTAGTGGAATTAGTTGGTTTTTTATTTTTGTGATTATTATCAAATTTCATAAGTGGAAAATTCTTGTTTTTTTAGTTATATGGATTCATAGATTGTTTTGTGATGTGATTTTATAATTGTTCGTTTTCTATGCAAGGGCTTGGTGCTTGAGGTCCCTCGAACAACGCTTTCAGGATGACATTATGAGTCGGAATGACGAAAAAACACATTGCACATTAATATCGAATAATATTGATTTTATAAAAAACGGATAGTCGGATAAGTAATACACTATAATTCCGCCTATCCATATAATTGTATATTGGATGAGATTTCTCGACTATGCTCGAAATGACGAATGAGGATGAGATTTCTCGACTACGCTCGAAATGACGATCCTATTTTAGGTTTTCGGGATTTAAGCCAAAGAGTTCTTCCAAAACAAATCTACCATCCTTGCGAACAAGTACATCGTCAAACCAAATTTCACCGCCACCATATTCGGGCGTTTGAATCTGAACTAAGTCCCAATGAACTGCACTATGGTTTCCATTGTCGGCTAAGGTGTAGCTGTCGCCCGGGGTGAAGTGAATACTTCCGCTGATTTTCTCATCAAACAAGGTTTCGCCCGACGGTGTATGAATATATGGATTCAAACCGAAGGAAAATTCTCCAACATATCTCGCACCCTCGTCAGTATCGAAAATTTTGTTGCACAAGTCGGTATAATTTGAGGTTGCCTTTACAATTTTACCGTCAACAAACTCTAATCTAACGTTTTCAAACTTTACGCCGTTTCTTAGGCTTGGCGCGTTATAGGTTATATATCCGTTTACGCTATTTTTAACAGGCGCGGTATACACCTCTCCGTCCGGAAGATTTCTATGTCCCACACAAGCAACTGAGCCGATTCCTTTGACAGAAAATGTCAAATCGGTATCCTTTGCTTTGATGTGAACCTTATCTGTGCGATTGATTAGTTCCATAAGCGGCTTAACCTGCTTTTCCATTTTTTGATAGTCAAGTCCGCAAACCTCAAAGAAGTAGTTCTCGAACGCTTCGGTACTCATACCTGCTTGTTGAGCCATTGCGCCGGTAGGATAACGCATTACCAACCACTTTTTTTGTTTAACTCTTATATCGCTATGCACGGGTTTTGAGAATAGACGAGAATATGCCTGCATTTTTTCGTTTTCTACATCGCTCATTTCAAGGGTGTTGTCACCGCCACCGATAGCGATATAGCAATCTACGTCTTGCATTAAGTCGCCAACGTGCTTTGCGAAAAACTTAAACGCTTCATCGTTTCCGTTATTTATCAATTCACGAAGTACACGCCTATCAAGAATTCTGATAAAAGGAATTCCGCCGGCATCATAGACAGCATCAATAACCAAATTTACAAATTGATAATCAATACCGATGGCTTCAACTAACACCTTTTCGCCCTTTTGACAGCGTACGCCGTAATTGACGATATTTTCCGCCAATTTTTTAAGTCTAATATCGTACATAACACTATTTGATAACGTCAAAACCCGTCCATTTACGTAAGCATTCAGGGACAGTTATAGATCCGTCTGCATTTTGAAGTTGCTCAACAAGAGCAGGGATTACTCTACTTGTAGCCAAGCCTGAACCATTGAGAGTATGAACGAATTCGTTTTTACCCGTCTTTGAATTACGGAATTTTGTATTGTTACGTCTTGCTTGATAGTCGTTTGCGTTAGAAACCGATGAAACCTCTTTATAGATACCCATTGAAGGAATCCAAATTTCGATATCATAGGTACGAGCCATACTTGCCGAGCAGTCGCCTGCTGCAAGTTTGGATACTCTGAAGTGCAAGCCGAGCTTTTCAACGATTCTCGAAGCCTTTGCAACTAGTTCTTCAAACGCTTCCATTGAATGTTCGGGATGAGCGTATTGAACCATTTCAATTTTATTGAATTGGTGACCTCTAATCATACCTCTTTCTTCGCTACGATATGTACCTGCTTCTTTACGATAGCAAGGAGTATAAGCAAAGAATTTCATAGGCAATTTTGCTTCGTCAATGATTTCGCCTGCGTACATATTAACCAATGCGGTTTCTGCGGTTGGAAGCATAAAATGTCCTTTCTTACGATCGCAACCTTCGTCTGCCAACCAATAAACTTCGTCTTGGAATTTCGGAAATTGTCCTGCGCCAAAACCACAGTTGTAACCAAGCATATGTGGCGGAAGAATGAACTCGTAACCGTCGCTAAGATGTTCTTCAACAAAGAAGTTGAGCAATGCCCATTCTAAGATAGCGCCCTTATTACGATATATCCAATAGCCGTTACCTGCTAATTTTACACCACGCTCGTAGTCGATAAGTCCAAGTTTTGTGCAAAGGTCATAGTGATTCTTGGGTTCAAAATCAAATTGTGGTTTCTCTCCTACAACTCTGATAACTTGATTGTTTTCCTTTTCACCCGAAAGCAAATCATCGTCGGGAGTGTTCGGCAAACCTGCTATAAAGTTGAAAACCTTGTCCGATAACTCATTGATTTCTTTATCTTTCTCAGCGATAGCGTCGCCCAACTCACGCATTTTTGCAAAGATTTCATCAACAGGTTGCCCTGCCTTTTTTAGTTTTGGAATTTGACCGCTTACAGAATTTCTTTCTGCTTTCATTTTGTCAACTTCGGACTTCATTTGACGGCAACTTGCGTCCCAAGACAAAAGCTCGGTAAAATCTACTATACAGCCCTTCTTTGCCAAAGAAGCGGCAACTTCATTCGGATTATTTCTAATTTTATTGATGTCTAACATAAATTTTACTCCTTAAAGGTATTAGAAAAATTCATTTTCTATTATATATCTTAAAATAAATAAAATCAATGCTTTTAGGTGAAAAATCTTTATCAAATATGGTACATACAAAAAAAGGATAGTCGGAAAATTTATACATTTAAAGTCCGTCTATCCATAATTGAAGGTTTAAACATACTTTTGGGCGAAAGCCAAAAAGTATTCTAATTGACTTTTCTATATCTTCCGTAGAAAACTTTGGTTTTTAGAATAAATATTAATGCAAAGCCAAGTATCAACGCAAAGCAAACGCCTAGGCAAATACCTGCAACTGTCCAATCCCAACCGCCGCTTGCTTTTACGCTATCCCACATGGAAACGATTGCGTTGTTTTGGTTGCCAAAGTCTTTCATTACGCCAAGATTGGTAAAATCTTCGGGATATCTTATCAATGCAAGCCATTCTTCATCATAGAGAAGTTCATAAATAGCGTCGTATGCGCCATAAAGTTCTCCACTCTCATCTGTTCCGAATATTAAATCGTCAAGGTCATGTAGCACGCTAGCATCATCCCACATTGTATCGGGATTCTCTAACGCCTTATCCAATACCGCTTGAATGGCGTTTACACTCTCTTCACTTTCCCAAAGCGTATTAACCTTTTTTATTCTTTCCTCGGACAATGCGCTAAGAGCCTTGTCATCGGTATCGATATATTGATAACTTTCGCAAATTGCCAAAATAGCTTCTGCATCCGAAATAAAGGCGTCTCTTGATATAGCCGAAGAATAACCGATTTCATACATATTGTAAATTCCAACGTAAGGTTGACATATCCATTCGATAAACAACTCCGCCGCTTCTACATTTTTGCAAGTTTTTGGAATACACCAACCGTCAAACCATACATTACCACCGCTTTCAGGCGCGATATAACCAAGTTCTACGCCCTCGATATCTGCTTCTTCGATAGCATACATTGCATCTCCCGACCAAGCAAGATTAACATAAGCCGAACCCATAATCATATCGTCCTTTCCCAAGTCTACCTCGTAGCCCTTTAAACAACCCGATTCTTTTTGTTCTTGCATAACCTTTGCGGCTGCATTTATCATAATGTCGTCGGTACAGTTAATTAAGTCTTGCGGAGTGTAGCTCTCATATCCGTCGGGGAGTCTGCCCATTTCGTATAAATACATTACGGCTGCGACATAAGCGTCTCTAACGCTATCCTTCATAAGGATTTTACCGTTCAATTTATCGTAAGACTTTTTATTGCCGTTCTCGTCAAGCCAAGAATTCCACAACAAGCCCCAACCTGCTTCTTCAGCCATTTCGTCGGAAATAACCTCATTACCATATTTATCGACTCTTGTGTACATAATGCCTAACGTACCCCACATATATGGCACGAAGTAATCGTTTAAATTAATTTCCTCGCCATCAAAAACTTCGTCTACTTTCTCGGTAATTGTGGTGTTGATATACTCAAGATTATCAATTTTGTCCTTATTGATAACGTTCAATTTGCCCGCGCTTGCAAGTCTCATAATCGAATACTCGGACGGACAAATCAAATCAACGTCTGCGTCATCGTTCAAAATCTTGGTCATCATGGTTTCGTTGGTATCGTATGTGCTATACACGACCTCTATCTTTTTACCAGTCTTATCAAAGTAATAATCGCAAAAGTCGCTCAAAATAGTAGGATCTATATAATCTGCCCAGTTATATACGATTAACTTATCGTCTCTTGAGGAACAACCGCTAAACGACGCTACGGAGAAAAGTGCAAAACAAGCAATTAATACAATCAATAATAATTTTTTCATTTTACTTATCCTCCGACTTTTTGAGCTTTCTAATATTTGCCAAAAGCAATAAGGTGATAACCACAACGAAGATAATTGAGAATACTGCAAACCAATATGGACTTATCGATTTAACTCTTGCGTCCTCATAGATATATGTGCTCAACGTTTCAATACCGGTGCCTGCGCCCTTGTTTATTTGAGTGATAATAAAGTCGTCAAGCGACAAGGTAAACGCCATAATGAAGCCCGAAACAATTCCCGGGACTAAGTTCGGCAACAAGACCTTGAACAAAGCTTTTGTTGGTGTGCTTCCCAAGTCGAGTGCAGCTTCATATATGTTTTTATCCATTCTTTGCAAAAGTGGCAAAACCGACAATACTACATATGGAGTACAAAAACTTATGTGGCTAAGTATCAATCTAACGTAGCCTTGCGGAAAAGCAAAGGTTGAAAAGAATATCATCAACGATACTGCAACAACAATTTCACTGTTAATAATTGGAATTTGATTGACAGCACTTACAATCGTGCGCATCTTTTTACGCAACGAGTGAATGCCTATTGCGCTTATACTTCCCAAAATGGTTGAGCATACCGAAGATATTACTGCGATAACAACGGTATTTTTAAGTGCCGACATCAGTCCATCAAAGGAATCTGACGAGAATATTTCCTTATATGAGGCAAGCGTAAAGCCCTGTGAAAAGGAAAATCTTGCGTTACCGCTAAAACTAAATACGATTATCAGCAATATAGGAGCATAAAGCAATGCCATTATCAACACAACGTAGGTGTATGAAAAAGTCTTTTTTAAGATATCGAAACGCTTCATCATAGTACCACGCTCCCCGATTCGTCCTTTGCACCGAATCTATTTAAAATTAGGTTGCTTATCAATACCAATACAAGCATTACTAAGCTCATTACACTACCTACGCCATACATGTTTTGAGAGAACATATTTTGAATTGAGTCGCCGAACAAATAAATTTGTCTGTCGCTCAAAATCTCGGTGATTGCGAAGGTTGATATAGCAGGAATAAATACCATAGTTATACCGCTTAAAATTCCCGGGAATGATAGTGGCAATATGGTTTTGACGAGTACGGTCATTTTATCTGCACCCAAGTCAAGAGCGGCTTCCGAATAACTTTTATCTATGTTCGAAATAGAGTTATAAAGCGGCATAATCATGAATGGTAAATAGTTATAAACCATTCCGAAAATTACAGTTCCCATTCCTAAGGTTACGCCCATTGCATCAAATATTGCCTTGGTTGCCAACGTTCGAATAAGGAAGTTAATCCACATTGGAAGCATAAAGAACAAAATTAACAATTTACCCGCTTTCATTTTGCTCAAAATGAGCGCCAAAGGATAACCGATTATCAAACAAATTACCGTGGTCATCAATCCAATTACAATACTTTTCCAAAGAACGCTCAAGCCTTTTGATGTGCCAACGTTGAAAAAGTCTGCAAAGTTTTGAAAGGAGAACGCACCGTCATAGATAAACGCATTGACTAAAATCAATACTAACGGCACAACCACGAATATCATTAAAAACAATATGTATGGATAGGAAAACGCTCTACGAGTCAGTCTAAATTTGAATTTCTTTCTGACTTTTGGCGCTTGTTGCACGTTATCAGTCATTGTTCTCCTCCGCTTCCTCAATTTTTTCTATAATAATCTTATCGGGTGCAATCTTGATACCGATTCTATCGTCTTTTAGCCATTCGTATTCGGTATCAACAAAGAAATCGTAATAATCGTCGGTACGAACAATACATTGATAGTAGCTACCCTTATATATGCTATTAATAACCGTTGCGCCAATAATACCGTCAGCTTCGTCGTCGGTCAATTCTACGTCATCAAAATCAACCTTAACTCTTACCTTTGTTGCCGATGGTAAATTGGAATTACATTCAAACTTTCCGCCACAAATTTCAACGACACCCTCGTCCCACATTTCAGTTTCAATCTCGTTGATAATACGAGACTTGTGCATGATATGGAAACTGTCGGGATTGATGCTCAAACCAATATCGGCGCCTACCGTTCTTGGATTGGTGTGATGAACAAGTATTTCGTTGTCATCGCCGTATTCGTCTTTAACAATAACGGTAGTTTGGAAGTGGTCGCCCTTGAATACAGACGATTGAATATATCCTGCTTTCATACAATCAGCAGAATCAACAGGTACAAGACGGATGTCCTCGGGACGAATGATAACGTCGACAAGCTCGTTGCTCTTGAAGCCCTTATCTACGCAAACAAAATCACTGCCAAGAACGGAAACGCAGAAATCTTTCTTCATACAACCGCTAAGAATATTGGATTCGCCGACAAAGTCCGCAACGAATGCATTTGCCGGTTCGTCATAAATCTTTTGTGGCGTAGCAATTTGTTGAATTTCGCCCTCTCTCATAACGATTATACGGTCGCTCATAGTAAGTGCTTCTTCTTGGTCGTGAGTTACGTATACAAAGGTAATGCCAAGCTTTTTGTGCATATTCATCAATTCAATTTGCATATCCTTGCGAAGCTTTAAGTCTAAAGCGCCCAAAGGCTCGTCAAGCAAAAGGACTTCGGGTTCGTTTACCAAAGCTCTTGCAATGGCAACTCTCTGCATTTGTCCTCCCGAAAGAGACGTTACACTTCTCTTTTCGTAGTTTTCTAGGTCAACCATTTTTAGTGCATAACTAACTTTATCTGCAATTTCTTTTTTGGTTAACTTACGCATTTTTTCGTATTTTACGCCTTTCTTTTCGACTATTTCTCCGCTGGGAACTTTTTTTAGTTTCAAACCGAAAGCAATGTTATTGAACACGTTTAAATGCGGGAAAAGTGCATAACGCTGAAATACCGTGTTTACATTGCGTTTATATGGTGGAAGCTCGGTTATGTCCTTTCCGTGAAAAAGAATTTGTCCACTTGTAGGAGTTTCAAACCCTGCAATCATTCTCAAAGTTGTAGTTTTACCGCAGCCCGAAGGTCCAAGTAGGGTGACAAATTCACCCTTGTGAATGTTGATAGATAAGTTTTTTACAACGGGCTTATCGCCAAAGCTTTTATGTACATTCTTTAGCTCGATGATAGAGTCGCCCACAACAAGATTTTTGTCATTGGTTGCCATAAAAAATCCTCCGTAAAATAATTAGAAATTACTTGGCGTAGCAACCCAAAGAATTTTTGCTTCTTTGCTTCCTACGTTTACTATTTTGTGTTCTTTGTCGCCCAAGAGATAAAAGGATTCGCCCTTTTTAGCTTTATATGCAAAATCTTGAACGATAATCATAATTCTGCCGTCTAAAACGTATCCGAATTCTTGCCCCTCAAAAGGGTATCTTATGTCCGAACTGCCGTTGACGGGCAACGTGAGCAAAACAGGCTCCATGTCATTCTTTTGAGAATTGGGGACAAGCCAAGTGATAGCGCCGTCACCGTGAGAAGATGTAACCAAATCTTCGCTGGTGAAAACGATTTTTTCTTCCTTTTGCTCGGCAAAAAATTGAGGGAGAGATACCCCAAGCACATTTAAAATATCCTCGAGTGTGGAAATAGATGGGGAAGATACGTCATTTTCCAATTGACTTATATATCCCTTAGTTAAATCGCATCTTGAAGCAAGATCCTCTTGAGTTAATCCCAACTGAAGCCTGCAAGCTCTAATCTTTTGTCCGATATCCATATAAGCTCTCCTATATTAATCATCTTAGCGAGATTATAGTACCCTAAGATTAGTAAAGTCAAATAAAAAAATTAAATTTACTAAACCGAAAAATAATTAGTATTTCTAAACTTTTTGTTTGATAATTTTAAGTTTTTAATAAATAACCCACATAATTTTTTTCACGATTTTTTTTAGACGATTTTTTGAAAATTTTATAAATACGTAGTATTTATAACTTTCACAAAAACACAATCAAAAACATGGCGATTTTTTAAGCGGAAAACTTAATAAAAATAAAAATGCTCATTTTTAGCAAAAATAAAAGTGCTTGAAAATCCTTTTGCATTCCGCTTTTGGCAAAAATCATTTTTTTTGTGTTTTTATTATGTAACTAATATTAAAATAAATAATAAATAATATCTTATCTATATTAGGTTATTACATTGAACAATAATGATACGATTTTTCTACTACGGTCAAAATACAAAAAGAGATATAATCTCATAAAAAAAGCACAGGAGTTTATATACTCTTGCGCTTTTTAATAACTTTAATTTAAAATTAACGTTACATTCCTACACGTTGATCAGGACAACGTATATTTTTGAAACCTATACCAACCACTTCCTTAATTCTTTTATTGATTGATTTAAAGTATCTTCAACAGTTTCAGCGTGTGCTACAATGTCCTCAGAATAACAACCGTTTACGTTAAGATTATTTCCAATAGTTTCAAGTCCCATTGTGGTACCCTTTATTAATTGCTCGGCAACCTTTTCGTCTGAATGAGTTCCCATCATGCCCATTTTAACCATACCGCGAGTAAATGCCTCACGAACGCTGCTTAAAATATCCTCGGTTATACCCTTGCTACGCATAATGTTTTCAGTTTCCTTGATAAGCTCTTGATAAGTGCTTTGCAATTCGCACAAATAACTTTGGAAGCCTTCACTCTCAACGTATTCTCTTGTTACATCGATAGATTGAGAACCCATAATTACAGTTTTTAAAATATCCCGTATTAACGTTTTGTCGCCCATTTCGCACGACTTATCGCATCCGCAATCACATTCGACTGCGCATTTTTGATTTTTAGTTTCGTTATTGCTCATTTTTTCCTCCTATAAGTAGTATGGATAAAGTTTAGAAAAATATTATAGGAAGGAAAAAATAAAGTTGCGAGCAATACACTTATTCTATTGAAACAACTTCAAAATCAACATTTTCAATAGCGTTCTTTAAATCCTCATTAGTAACAGTTGAAATGGCTTTAACTTCAGCCGTTCCGTTTTCCAAGCTAACCTCTACTTCTTCAACACCGTTTATGGCAGATAAAGCCTTTTTAACGGTAGAAACACAGTGATTACACATCATACCTTTAATTTTAATAGTCTTTTTCATTGTTTTATTCTCCTTTTTATTTGATTTTTTATTATTTGTTTTTCTTTTCCTTTTATAATCGTGCTTTGAGTTGAAAGGATTGACAAGATTTAATCTTAACGCATTCATTACCACGCAGAAACTTGATAAACTCATTGCCATTGCTCCGAACATAGGTTTTAACTCCCAACCAAATGCGCTTGTAAATGCACCTGCGGCAAGCGGTATCCCGATAACGTTATAAATGAACGCCCAAAACAAATTTTCATATATATTTATAATTGTCCGTCTGCCTATTCTTACAGCCGCGGCAACCGATGTCATTTTATCGTTGACCAACACAACGTCGGCGGAATCTATGGCAACGTCGGTACCTGCCCCTATTGCCAAACCAACGTCGGCAGTCGTCAAAGCGGGGGCGTCATTGATACCATCGCCAACCATTGCAACCTTGCCTTCTTTTTTCAGTTCTTTGATTATTTTTTCCTTTCCGTCCGGGAGTACACCTGCAATTACTTGATCTACGCCTACCTGCTTACCGATAGCCTCTGCTGTATTTTGGTTATCACCGGTTAGCATTACAACCTTGATTCCCATATTACGAAGCTCTTTGATTGCGGTTATACTGTCGTCCTTAATAGTGTCCGCTACTGCTATAATACCCAATAGACGTCCATTTTGAGCGAATAAAAGCGGTGTCTTGCCCTCTTTGGATAGTTTTTCAATTATTGCTCTATTGTCGTTAGATAAGGCAATTTGACCGCCAATAAAAGTTGCTGAGCCTGCAACAATGCGGTCTCCCCCAATACTTCCGCTCAAGCCCTTACCTGCCAACACCTTAAAATCGGTAATCTCTTTCTTTTCGACTCCCAATTCTTGCGACTTTTTGACAATTGCCTTTGAAAGAGGATGCTCACTCATAAACTCCAAGGAATACGCACTTGTCATTAGCATAGTTTCGCTAACTCCGTCTACAGTTATTATATCGGTTACGGACGGCTCGCCCTTGGTTATCGTTCCCGTTTTATCCATAACAACGACGTCCACTTTACCGATATTTTCAAGCGCTTCCGCTGTTTTGAAGAGTATTCCGTTTTTAGCGCCCTTACCGCTTCCAACCATTATTGCAACAGGCGTTGCCAAGCCCAATGCACACGGACAACTTATTACAAGCACTGTTATGCCTCTTGCAAGTGAAAAGCCTACCTCTCGCCCAATAGATAGCCAAATTATGGTGGTAATTAAGGCGATTAGCAAAACAACAGGCACAAACACACCCGAAACTCTATCGGCTATCTTTGAAATAGGTGCCTTGGAAGCGTTGGCGTCACTTACCATTTTAATGATTTGAGATAACGTGGTATCTTCGCCAACCTTGGTTGCTCTACATACGATATAGCCCGATTTGTTTGTCGTGCCTTGCGATAGCGTATCGCCAACTCTCTTATCAACCGGAATACTCTCACCTGTAAGCGTGGATTCGTCTATGGATGCGTTTCCGCTAATAACTACTCCGTCAACAGGGATATTTTCACCTGCACGGCACACAAATTCGTCGCCTACAATAACGTCATCAACTGCAACGACAACTTCTTCACCATTTCTCAAAACTGTTGCCGTTTGTGGCGCTAACGCCATCAAACTCTTTATAGCGTCGGTAGTTTTACCCTTTGATATGGCTTCTAAGGTTTTCCCTATTGTTATGAGCGTCAATATCATTGCAGCTGACTCGAAATAGAATTCGTCCATAAATCCCATTGCTGTTTCCATGTTACCCAACGTGTATTGATAAATCATAGCAAAAAGCGCATACAAGCTATATCCAAAAGAAACGCCCGAACCTAAAGCTACCAAGGTATCCATATTCGGCGCGCGATGCAAAACTCCCTTTATGCCGTTTATAAAGAATTTTCGGTTAATAAATAATATTATTCCCGACAAAATCAGTTGAATTACGCCCTCGGAAATGCAGTTATCCAAAAATGAAGGAAGCGGAAAATTCCACATCATTGCTCCCATTGAAAAATACATCAAAACAAGCAAAACTGCAACCGAAGCTATCAATCTTTTTATAAGCACTTTTATTTCTTTTTTTTCGGAATCTACAGGTTTTTTATCTTTGCTTTTTGCGCCTTGTAATTCTGCGCCATAACCTGCTTTTTGAACCGCTTCTATTATTGTGTCGGTTGTAGCCGAGCCTTTAACCGTCATGGAGTTAGTAAGTAGATTAACGCTGCACTCGGTTACCCCGTCTACCGCTTTGACGGCTTTTTCTACTCTTGCGCTACAAGCGGCGCAACTCATTCCGGTAATATTATATCTATCCATAGTCTCGCCTCTTATTTCATTAATCTTTGTAGCGTTTTTACCAAATCGTCAATGGTGTCGTCTTTACCTTGCCTTATATCATCGGCAACGCATGTTTTGATATGATTTGCAAGCAATTCCTTATTAAAAGAATTAAGCGCAGAATTTATTGCGGAAACCTGAATTAAAATATCGGTACAATATGCGTTTTGCTCCACCATTCTTTTGATACCCTTGACTTGTCCTTCTATTCTGTTAAGTCGATGTATAAGCTTTTTATATTCTTCGTCGGTGCGTTCTTTTTTCTTTGTACAACAATCCATAATTATCATCCTTTAAATTAATTTTGGTCTTTTTTCTTCAATATTATATACCCCATATGGGTATATTGTCAACTACAATTCATAAAAAAGATAGACGGAAAAGATAAATCCGCCTATCCATAATCGAACATCGCACATTAAAATACGTTATCTATAAATCTTTAGTTTATTTGGAACGACCTCACATTCAATCTTTTCAGCTCCGAATACTTCGCCATCAGCTTCAAACTTGCTGTCGTCAAGAATATCTATTCTAACCTTTTTAGCAGTAAATTCCTCAACAAAATCCTTTTTGACGTGCTTACCACTCAAAAACGAAATCAAAGCAGTGGGAATACGGCTCTTTTTGAGTTGATTGACAACTACAATGCTAAGTTTGCCGTCGTCAACAACAGCGTTGGGACAAATCGGCATTCCGCCGCCGATACTTCTGCCGTTACCGACACCTATCATAAATACGCTTCTATCCATACTTTCGCCATCATCAAGAGTCAAGCGAAGTTGGTGCCATTTTGTATGAGCAAGGGTATAAAAAAGAGATGCATAGTATTTCATTTTACCATGAAAATGTTTCATTTCTGCATATTTCAGTAAAACGTCAACGTCCATACCACCGCCAAGAACATTCAAACAACGACGGTCCTCTAGTTGAATATAATCCACAAAAGCAGCGTTGCCATTTAGAATTATATCCATTGCATCCTTTACCTTTTTCGGATGTTTTAAAGCGCTCACAAAATCGTTACCCGTACCACATGGGACCAAGCCCAACGTTACGTTTTCAAAGCATTCAATGCCGTTAAGAATCTCATTAAACGAACCATCGCCGCCTAACACGATAAGTTTTGTATCAGGTATGCGACTCAACTCCTTTACTATTTCGGTAGCATGTCCCTTATAATCGGTTTTATAAACCTTATATTCGCAACCCTTATTTTTTAAAATGTCTTCAACCTTAGAAAGCGTTTTTAAGCTTTTGCCTTTACCGCCGGTAGGATTTACTATAATATTATACATAATTATTCTCCATAATTGCATTTTTACAAGAATCCGCTTGAAGCAGAAACTCCCATATACATTGTAAAAAAAATAATTATATTTGTCAATAACGATTTTATATAAATAATCAATCTGTTTGTTTCTTAAATAAAAATTAACCGTTTCACAATAATTAGCCTTAATAAGCAAAATCATTATGTTTTAGTTAGATTTTTCCACTGCGGTCGGAATTACGATATGGATGAAATTCGTAGACTAACGATTAAGAATGCCGGTATAGGTTGAAATGACAATAGAACAAGGAATTTTACCATAAAAAATAACGTTATTACAAAGAATAACGCTATTTTAGGAATGACTGTGAAATGTAGCAATGTAATTATAAAAATTATTGATTTTTGATTGCTGTGCCCATCAAATACGAAGATTCTTCGCCTTCGATCGAGCGTTCACTGCTAAATGTAGAGAGCTTTCCGCAACCTGCAAATGCAAGATTAGCTATTGCAATCGACGCGGGACTTTCAGCGGTGGGAGGTGCCTTTATAGTAACAGTTTTAAGTTCAGTCATCATGCTACATACGCCACTACCGATATAAATTACAGTATGAGGTATGGTCATTTCGGTAATTATAGGATTACCCGACAATCTATCTTCTACCACGGTATCAGAAGCTAAAATGTGCGTTACAGGTTTACTTTCGTGTTCTGCAGGAATAACTAATTCTGCAACAAGTCCCCTATATCCGACAACAGCCCAAGAACTAATAGCTGCAGTATCATCGGTAAAAGCACCGTCAGACGTCAAACCACGATAGATAATGTATTGAGCGGAAGGATTATAATCAACCACATCCATATCAACCTTTATAGTTTGATCTGCCTTTGTTTGCCATTTTGCCAAAGTAACCGATAAAACGGTTGCAGTTATAGCGCACACAATCACAACAGCTATAACTATAATTAGTATTTTCTTATTTTTTAACATGTTTCTTTCTCCTTTCAGACACAATCGTAAAGGCTATGACGCCAATTATCATCACTACGGCGATAACTCCAAGGGATATCATCCAAGTATATGAGTTGCCTGACTTATCATTAAAGGTAAGTTCGATTTTACCTGTTCCTATTGCGTCAAAAACGATATTATAGGTATCGGAATCAATTTCATATAGCAACTCGTTTCCACTTCCGTCCAAGAGTTTATCAAGCTTCGACGTATCAAATTTTGCAGGAAGTGAAAGCGAAAGCTTGCTTCCTTGTGGGCAATTCCCCGTCAAAGAATACTCAATAACGAGACGGTTATCCGTTTCTTCAACAACATTTAAAGACAATGCCACGTCATTAGAAAAGCCATTTTCTTCATTTATCAAACTTATCGAAACACTGCTTTCGTCAACTGTAACTGTAGAACGATTAATTACAACATTAACCGCAAGCTCGGCGGCAGTATAGTTATCGGTTTCCTTTACACTGAAAACTATTCTATAACTACCCACTTTGACAAATTTGTTTTCAATATCACTTGACAATACTTGTTGCTTATTATTCAATTCGACGACTGCTTTTTTAGCTTTGCCATCATGTACAAATACTTGTGTGGTTTCGCCGATTATAATCGAAGTTGCCTTATTAATTGTCAAAACAGCGGAATATTTTAATTGAATCGGTTCGTAATTATCAAGGTCGGTCTGTTTTAAAATACAGTTCACATAATATGTTCCCGAATTAAGTTGCTCGTTGTTTTGATACTCGACAAATTCAACCGTTGAAGGCAATTCCCCACTATACACGATAGAATGTTTATTGCCGTCATAAACCACCGTTAAATCGTCAAAAACAAAGCCATCCATTGATATTATACCCTTGTTGACGTTGACGGTAATAGTTAGAGCTATGTCATCGTAATTCTCGCCGTTGGGATTATAAACAGCCTCAAAGTGTTGGTCTAACCCTGCATATATTTTGGTACTTGGCTCTACCCATCTATAACCATCCTTTAAGCTTATATCTGACAAACGCAAGTTCTCTCGATAATAAATGTCAATTGAGTAATTGTAATCAACGTCAGAGGGAATTCCCTTTGTTAAATTTACCGAGATATCTACCAAAATATCATTATACAGTTCGGCATCAGGATTATACACAGCCTTGTAGATATGCTCACCGATTTCAGGTGAAATGGTATTATCAACCCACCTAAGCGAATCCGCATTCTCGAATACAATATCCGCAAGCGTTATATTCGGGGTATAAGATTTTATAAAACTGACTCCACCGTAGTAAACGGGAGTACCCTTTTCAATAGTTGCAATAAGACGAGAATCCACATAATCATTATAATTAGCGGAATCAAGGTTATAGATTAATTGATGTTCGCTAATTCCAACGGTAAGCTTGGTCATTGTAGGATAACGCTCGGCAAAGCTATAACCATACGGCAAGAATTCTATAAGGTCATAAAGGTCCAAGTCAGAAACGTAGGAAAGCGTAACGCTAACATTTTCGATATTCGTATAGTTTGCCTTTGAAAGATTGATAACGACCGTCATATCGTAGTTATAATAATTATCCGAATCGGGATTAAAATAAATACGATAAGTCCTTTGAGCGCATGTTGGAAGGATTGTAGAATCGACCCAATAGTAATTCTCGTTTAGGGTAAAGTCGGATAAATGGGCACTGGGATTATAAACGCCGTCAAAGCTATTATATGGATAAATTGTTTCATAATCCTTAGATAAATCACCTTTATCCAACAAGAGTGGTATGGAAACAGTCTTTTCAAAATAGTTTTCATTATCCATACAGTAGATTGCTTGATACTCGGTTGTATTGACAACCGGAACGATAGAATCCTCTTGCCAAATAAAACCCGAGGGCAAATCATAATCTTTCAAAGACTTGTTTCGACTATAAACGCCCGAGAGCGA
Organism: uncultured Clostridia bacterium; assembly: GCA_945482995.1. Classification (GTDB taxonomy): domain Bacteria; phylum Bacillota; class Clostridia; order Christensenellales; family CAG-1252; genus RUG14300. The sequence goes on from CALYRM010000014.1 coordinate 17,921, forward strand.
AACTGCCGGGATATCGGAATCGGCATATTGAGCCTTGCTACATACCACATTTATATTTCTTGTGGTAACTGAAGAGGTGTAGCCATCAAATTCCGCATTTACCGTACAACGATAAACACCGCTATCCTTTACGCTTAATAACTCTAGAATATATGTATTGCCGCAAGCGACAAACGAATTACTATTTTCGTCAAACCTTTCCCATTGATAAGAAAGCGTTGCGACATCGTGAGAAGCGATTGCTTTCAAATAGAAAGGATCAGCATCGTATACCTTGTTGATATCCGCAATTTCTTGTAGTTCGGGTTTCAATAAGGAAAGGGTGCCTTTAACAACCGTTTTTCCTGTAACAATAAAGCTCGTACCTTCAATTGGGTTACCATTAACTGTCCAAGAATCGACAACAAAGCCCAACGGAAACTCGGAGATAACCTCTAAAATATCGACGGTTTCGCCATACTCATACTCTCTATTGGTTACGTCAGACCCCAAAGTAAAGGAAACGCCGTAAACGTTTGTTGAAACCATACCGATATTGCCTTGAGGTAAATCGGAGACCAAAACGCTTTGCTCGTGAATTTCTCCCTCCGATGTGCTCCAATACAAAAAGCGCCGACCGCTACCGCTGTAGCTAGCGAGAATAGCGTTATCCTTGAGCAATATTTCACCCTCTGAAGCGCTTAAAAATGCACCGACTCCGTTGGACGTAATAATCTTTTTACTATCGATAATGATAGACGCCCCCACTTCGGAATCGTCAGCCAAACGCACTTGTCCGCTTACAGAGCCGCCGTTATAGGTTAATTGCGATTTTCCGCCGACGTAGACTGTGTTGTTGGGCGTAACACTACTAAACGAACCGCCATTTATTACTACATTTGCATCAGAGCTCAAATTCAAGGCAAAACCACTACTTGTGTTACCCTCCATTGTTTCGGTTTGATATGTAGGGTGTGTAGCCTCAAAGATCCCACTGTCTATAGTAGCAATGCCGTAGCCAATTACCACCGAACTATTACCACTGAGTCTTATATAGCTTTCTCCGCCGATATACACGTTGCTGGAGTTGGTGTTTGTCAATAAAGCTGCACCCGAGCTAACAGTACTATTACATTCAACCGTACCACCATTAATTAACACTCTACCCGAAGCAATAATCGCATAGCAGTTATATACTCCTGTGTGATTTACTCTAATCCAGCCCGAAGTCATTGTCATTTGCGCACCGACTTCTACCTTTACCGCAGTAAAGCTAGCATTTACATTCAAGCCCCTCCAAGTGAGCGAAACATTTTTGTTCACTGTCAAGAGTGGCATTTCACGTCCTGTTGCGGTATCTATCAATTCTCCGTTTAAAACGTAATTACAGCCTTTTAAGACCAACGACTCATCCGTTCTTATGCTATCAAATGTCAAGTTTAAAACATCAGTTGAGGTTTTGTTTTCACACAACGCATCAATAACGCCTTGAAGAGTTGTGGCACTACCTTGGTGAGTAGAATCAGTATAGGTGTAGCCTTCGCCGTTAGCGGTGATGTGAATTTCACCCACAAACTCCGATTGAGCCTCCGCATGCTGTCCGACAAAGAAACAGCATGCAAATATAGCTACAACCAAAACTAGCAATATAAGTGTTGCCAATTGCTTCACAACAAGGCTGAGTCGGGATAATAACAATGATGAGATTCTTCGAGCATCGCTTTCAGAATGACAATTGCTATGGTCAGAATGACTGTGAAATATTGTATTTTTAGTTTGATTACCACGTACCATAATCTAAACGTCCTTAGTTAATTAATTTCTAATCCACTCTTTATGCATTCTCAGGCGTTTCCTCGGGATTTTCCGAAGGAACTACCTGATCAATAACATAAGTTATAGGAATGAGTATCTTATACTTAGCTTTTAGGCTGACCCAAGCATCTTTAGTATCGGGGTAGGCAATCCATTCGCCCGAACCGTCAGCTAATAAACCATAAACATTTTGCTCACCAACCGTTTTGTACTGCAATCTGCAAATAGTAGTAGAGCCACCTATAATATTATCCAATTCAAAGTAAGCCCACTTATATGCAAGCATCAACGGTAATTGACGATAGGTTGTGATTCTAAACGGATTTTCATAGCTTCCGTCATCACCACTTGGAAGGAGAGATCTACGAACGAAGTATTTGTTCCAATTATCTCTTACTCTTACTGTTCCCAAAGTGCCATCTGATAAGAAACTTGAAATCGATAAAATATTATCGTTAAAGTTCGTATCGGACGACTGTTGCATCATGGTTGTTTGAACGAATTGAGAATTCACAATGCTTCCGTTATTAGCACCAATAAATGTACCTACACTTTCACCCATTTGTTCTGCACCAACGTTGACAAAGGAAAGCACGTTAGTCATTGTACCTGCGAAGCTACCTATAGCACCGCCGAGATTGCTTGTTACGTTCTTTGTATTGAGTTCACCTACAACAACGACGTTTTCTTCAGCTGTACCGATTGTTCCGCTAACAACCTCACCAACCAACAACCCTACATTAGAAACTACGTTGGAGCTATACATTGAAGCGTAAACCTCAACGTTTTGTATTGAAGCATTAATATCTGTGCTTTCGAGCTTACCAGCCAAGATGCCGGCGGTATTTGTATTTGCCTCACTGCCTGCTGATATACCGATAACGTTTTCAAGCGTTAGATTTCTAACAACACCATTCTTAATATAACCAAATAGACCGAAGTTTTCAAATTGAGAGGTAAACATCACGTTCTTTATTGTGAAATTGTTACCTTCAAATATTGCATCGAAAGTACCGCTTCTATCTGAATCTACCAAGACACCTAAGGAGTTCTCGGGGAGTGGCTTAGCGTTGATAATCGAATAGCCACCGCCAACAAGTCCGTCAATATTATTCTTGAGATAATATTTCGGGATTAGACCTAAACCAATACCATTTTCTCTTGCATAGCGTAAGCCCGATACATCGGATAATAGATGGGATAGATCGTCACAATCTTCGACGTTAAACTCATAAGCACTTGCGTTTTTCACTTTGATAAACGTCAATTGCAAGTACTCATTCACAAACGGAATAAAGTTTGCGTTAATCGAAACCTTAACACCGCTTTCGCTAGCGTTCTCATCGTTAAAGTGAATTAACGTGTAGTGTTCAAAGGTTTTATTTTTCCATTTATTTTCGATCTTTAACGCTACGCCGTCACGAGTACACAAATCTTTAAGTTTATTAACCAAAGTTTCACGCTTTGTAGGTTCTTCGATGAAGAGATTATTCTTGCAGAACAATTCGTTAGTTACCATTTCTGTTGAATCATGAGTTGCATCATAACTTGTTGCCCAAAGAGCAGCTGATACATCGCTTATAAATACCGATACATTGTGGTTCGAATCGATAATTACATATGTTAGGACGGTCTTTGAGATATTGTTTTTAACTGCAATCGGGAATATATAGCTACCGTTAACGCTGAAACAACCATATTCAAGATCGTGAGTCGAAGATGCTCCATAATCATTATAAATTCGTGCAAGACTCTTAGCATAATCTACAATTTCTTTCTTTGTCTCGAAGCCAAATAGATTTGCTACGAGCTTTTGGAAATCAACGCCTATTGTTTCGTCCGTAGCTTCGACACGCAATGTATATTGAGAAGTTAAACCGATTACCGCGCTATTGCTGATTTTGTTATCAACATTTTTGACAAACGGAGCTATCGAGCTATTGTATAGAGCAACAGCCTTATCGTAGAAATTGTTATAGTTAGTCGAATCTATGCCGCTGAGTATAACGTCGTTGTTGATTACTCCAAGATTTGACATAAATAATTCAAACGAAGCACCGAGCTCATTAAAGCCATTGATAACAGCTTCCGAGGCGGTTTCGGCGGTGTGTTTGGAAGATTCCTTGACTTGATAGGTATCTCTATCAAGCATTCCAAACGGGTTACAGCCGTCATAGGTAACCTTGACGTTGTTTTCATTAACCGTTACAAATTCAGGAGTAGTGCACCAGAATGTTGTTTTGTAGATACGATTGTTTTCAACATACCAATCCATATCGTCTATATTGAAGCAACCGCTATTTATAGCCTCAAGCTTACCAATATAATCAAGTTGATCGAAATAAACTGCAGAGTCAAGATCCCAAATTATTTCGCCTGCGACATTCACTCTTGCATCGTTAAAGCTTTGCAACAAATTGGAATATTTAACATTTAAGTAACGAGGTAAAATGTTATAAGTAAACACCTCATTGTTGTTGACTATAACGTAGTTGCTACAACCCTCTTGGTCAATAATTTTCAGAACAGATTCCGTAGTTCCCGAGCCAAGTCTAAAGCTGTAAGCACCTACTTCCTTACCGTTACCCTCAATACCATAAGTACCTACGAAATGGTTCTTAGCATTACCATGAGCCAATGCGTATATAGTACCATCGTTAAAGCTTAGCACGTCCAAAAGCTCAACGTTGAATACGTCGTCCTCTGCGGTTAACGTATTACGATAAGTATATCCATTATAATAATGAGCGTCGTCTTTCAAACTCATAGTAAGCTTAACAGGTGTAATCAAGTTTTCTTGGTTGAGTGTTCTACCCTGCGCACCGGTGTACTCATAGTTTTCACTATCGGAGCCCGGTAGCCAAGTGAGCGTGTTAAACATAATCGTCAACATATCCGCACTTACGTTACACTTGTTTGCCAAGAAGAAGGATATCGTTAAATTAAACAGCAAACTATCAGACTCATCGATAATGTTGGTTAACTTATAAACGATTTGATTTTCCCTATCGCCCAAAACTTCACTGTCATGACCGCCAAGCTTAACATAGTAAACCTTACTTCCGCTAGCAACGTCAAATCCGCTAGTTGTACTAAGAATGTTATATCCAAAGGTATCGTCATAGATCTTAGTTACATAGGTATCTACGTTATCGATTTCAAGACCGATTTGTCTTTTTGCTATCGACCATTGTTGAGTGGTATTATCAGGCAACTGATAGTTCAATTGATAAGATACGTTGTAAGTGTTACCGTTCAATTCAATTGAGTCAGTGCCTTCTTTAATACTTTGAACATATGAAATATACGTACCTGCATTGATATGTGTTTCGGTGCCTGTCAATTGCAACGGCATAACTGCGTTGTTCAAACCGATACCCTTTGCAATGATACCGTGTATCTTCTTATTGTAGACACAAGGATTTGTCTCATCATAAACACGATCTTCGTTCGATTCGGGCTTATGACAGTCAGGACAAGCGGTATTGGTATTTCTACACTCGCAATCACCGTAATACCATGTAATGGTTACGGTATATTTTTTCATTTCTAAATCGTTCTTGAAATTATTTAGATTGTAATTGTTACGGTGCCACATGAATTCATCAGCCCGAGATGCTTCCGTTGTAGTCAAGGAAGCCGTCATCTTATAATCACCTGCCAAAACAAAGCTATGCTGTAAGTCGGCAAGACTTGCATCAAGCGAAGTTAGATACTCAATAGCAATATTAAGAGGAATATTGAGTTCTGCTTCGGATAGATTAGGCTTTGTGATATATGCGGTAATACTGTCGGATTGTACTAGGGCGTTATAGGTAAAGTCAGGATCGGTAGCGTGACCATTGTAGAACCAAGAAACGGTTGCGTCATATTGAGTAATGAAGAACAAAACGCCGGTTTCAGGAGCCCAATTATTATAGTTTTGTAGGTTCTGTAAGCGTACCATTACCAAATATTCGCCTGCATCGGTAACCGACCAACTGCTTGTACTCCAATCCCTAGTTCTTTCGCCACGGATTGCCTCTGTATTTAATTCGTCATTAAAGAACTTGCTAACTTCAACTCTGTATTCCGGTGAACAGCTTGTACCGTCCGGCAAGGTAAGAGCAATGTGTGCATAAGCAATCTTTTCGGAGTCGGCGGAATTTCCGTTTTTAGCGTATATGGAGTGAGGTTTGCCGTCATAGACAATTTGAATAGCTGTTGTAGGGCTTATGGATGCAAATACGATATTATCGATATCACCCTTTTCAACCGTAACGGTGATTTCACCTCTCCAACCAAAATAGTTTTCGGTTTCTACAACGGTTGCCACAATTGAATAAGTATCTGCATTCTTTACGCCGTTAAAGTTACCACCGTCGCTTGCTACGCTACCGCCGCTATAATGAACGTCAACACTGATATCCTCATCAAATGGATATTTAATATCTACTTTGCTGCTTCCCCAGTTGCCGTCTTTGCCTGCAACTACCCAATAATAACGGGAATCGCCGCTATAGTATTTATAATTATCCGTACCGCTAAAGCTTAGGCTGTCGTTAATGCTTGCCTTTTCAATCTTGACATTCTTAGTATTTTCCGAAAGATTATAGTTATTTACCAAAGCGGCGTATTCGGTATGAGCGGAGTTAATTGCAGCCGTTAAGGAATAGTCACCTGCATTCTTCAAGGTCTTACCCTCGTCACAAGAAAGCGTCAAGACGTTTGTAAGAGTAGAATCGGTGCCTAATAGTGTTACCGACAGTTCAATTTCGTTCAAACGATCATTGCCGTTATAGATTGTAGATTGCGGGTCATTCGGATCAATCCAAGTATCGGGAGCAGTCCAGCCAACAATCAAGGTTGCTTTTTCTATCTTGATTTCATTTTCGGTAGCGGTGATACCATAGTTTGCCTTCATATTGGCGTCTAAAGCGTCATTGTTGACGCCTGCTTTATATGTACCTGCATTGCGAAGCGAAACGCCACTTACGTCGGCGATGTCATTTCCGTTGCCGTCATGAGTATAAGTCAATGTGACATTCAAAGCTAACCTACCACCGTTTTCGGCGGTTGCGTCGTCACCAACGACATTAAGATATGCGTATAATTCTTGTACGGTACCATTGTAATTCAAGACGCCACTAACACTCCAAACGATATCGCTTTCGCTACGAGGTAGAATCAAACGATTAGCATCTGAAATGTCATAATGTAGATTATTTATAGTATAGTTATTTGCGTCTGCGCCGCTAAGCACAAATACAATATCCGAAGCTTCCAAAACGTGACGTGTATGCGTACCGTCTGCCTTTGCGTAGAAAGCGGAAACTGAAACGCTATCGGTTTGGGGAACGCCATCAACAACTATAGAAACAATACGATCCATATTAACGGCGTTAGCCTGAATAGTAACCGTATCCAAACCGTCATAGGTCTTACGCCACATAGCGATATCACTATTAGCAGTCAACACACGTGGGGTAATTTCGCCACTACCTATTTGACTAACTAAATAGTTATTGATTAAATATTCGAAGCCCGAGTCGGTAGTCAAACGAACGTTTATCGAAATGTTTGTACCAACGTTCTTGCTTGCATATTCTCCGCTTGCGTGAATATGAGCTTGGTCGACTTCGTAAATACCCGACAACGTAACGTTACTACAACTCGTAGTACCGTCATATTCCTTAGTTAAAGCGCCCGATACCGAATTGGAAATCAATTTAGGTTCAATTGTCAAGTTAGCCTCTTTAGTCCAAGACGTATAATTGCTTTCATATTCATTAGCCAATTGAAGAGTTGCTTTTACGACGTATGCCGAAACAACGCCATCTTTGATATAAACGTTGCGTGCGCCATAACCGTTTACATTATCGCTATATGCATCTAATGGGGTATATTCATACTCGATAAGGACTTCATCTGTACCGAGCAACGTAATATTTTTGGTAAGCTCGGTTGACAGATTAACCATGTCGCTTCTTGATACCAATAGATAATAAGTTGTAGCCGTGTATTCTTGGGTTGTGCCAACGAAGTACAATAGCTCTTCGGTATTAGCTTTAGCAATTGTCAAGGTCTTTGTATTAACCGGTTCACCTGTTGTAGCATCGTTATAGCTATAAGAGTAGTTTGTAGTGTGTAAGCCTGAAGCCGTAGCGGTTACTGTATAAGTACCCGCATTCTTAAATACGCTTTGACCGTTTGCTGCGCCCGATGTACCTGTAAAGCTTAAGTTCATAGTTATGGTACCGTCAACGTCTACGCCTACAAAGCTTGCCGAAACGGAAGCGCTTTGGTCGTTAGAGGTATAAACGTAAGAATCCGCAATTGTCCAATCAACGGTTACGACCTTTGGCGTGATAGTCAATACTCCCTCTAAATCATTCGGCGCATTATAATCGCCCTCGATTTGTGAATCGGCAAAACTGATTGTAGCGGTTACGGTATAAACGCCTGCATTGATAGCGCCATTCCATTCTTCATTTGTAATTCCGCTATCCATTAAGCTATATTTGTAGCTAACTGTTGCGACGTCGCTTCCCAATAGATTTATGCTTGTTACGTGCATATCATGGCAAGGAGTATCAGCTACCTTGCTAACCGACAAATATTGGGTAGTACCACTGTATTCGGTAGTATAGTCATACATATTGTATGGATTATCCGCTTTCTCGATTGTCAATGCAGCGCTAAGCTGAATATTATTATAGTTAGGATTGCTAACCATAACTTCTAACGAATAGCTATCCGCATGGATTTTACCTTTTCTTTCGGCATCCAATACACTACGATAGTAATACGTTACCGTAGCGGTATCGCCCTCGTGACTTGCATTAGTTTTTGGTTTAATTGCAATTGAGACGGTTCCTGCGCTTGCTATTACGCTTTCGTCAGCCGTAAAGCCAACGGTAATAGTGTGGTTGTTTCCGTCATAAGTAGTTGTTCTACTCATCAAATATAATTGTAGAGCGGCGTTAGTCGTGAAGTCCCACATAGTTGTCGGCGTAATCTTCAAAACTGCAGTCGGACCGTCGGAAATAATGTAGTTGCTAGCCTTTGTAGTACCGCTAACGTTCAAGGTCATTTTGAAAGTATAATCGCCGACATTTATTGCCGATACACCTTCATTTTGGAGAGCGTTATTATATACAAACGTATCACCGCCGTTATTTTCGTGTTCTGCACTCAAGTAAACGGTGATAGTCTTATCAGCTTCATTCAACTGATATTTCGGATAACTGTCGCCGGAAGAAGTTGGAATGGTAGGTATCAACGTTTGAGCCTCGCCCGTGTATTCAACCTCTTTGCCGTTAAGAGTAATACTATTCAAACTTGCCGGATTAATCTTTAAAGACTTATTCCAAGTACGAGAACCCTCGAAATAGCTTGCCATTAATTGACTTCTCATATTTTCGTCCATTGCGGTTCCGTCTGAGTTGACAAATACAATCTCGGCGTGAATATTATAAGGCTCAACCTTATCGTTTATCATATTGACGTCGACTGCGCTATTACCGCTTACATAATTTACACCGTCCTTGCTAATCGTGTAAATAATCTTGAAGCTGTCGTTATAACGAGTTTGATAAATAGTATTTTCGTCGCAAGAAGCGTTGCTATGCATTACCGCAACTACGTGGGTGCTACCGTCAAAGGTAACTTCCTTTTCTTCCATGATAAAGTCGGTCAAGTTTGTAGCTGTGATAATCAAGCTTGCATTAAGCGTTAACGGCTCATAGTTTTTATCCAAGCCGTCTTGAACCTCGAACGTTGCGCGGATATAATAAGTATTTGCATACATAGCAGATACGAAAGACGTCCACTCGCCCGTAAAATCTGCAGAGCTTGTATTATAGGTATACTTGACTTTTGCCTTATCTGTACCTAGCAAGTTAACGTCTTCGGTCAACATAGTATTTGGACGAGTTGCGTCGGTTGTAACACCAATGCTATACGCAGTCTTGCTGTATTCGCTAGTATAACCGTTCAAGTACCAGCCCGAGATAGTCGCTTTATTCATCACATAATCTTTTGAAGCGTTAGTCAACTCATAATTTGTGTTTGTAATAGAAGCAGTTACAGTATAGTTACCTACGTTCTTAAACGTAATCTCGTCAAGGTTGGTAACACTCTTGCCTAAGACAGTCAAAGTGATTGACAATGCGTTATCCGAATCGTATACGCACTTATCGGCATCGCTAGCTGCGCCATATGTAAGCGACGGAATCAATTCGTCCGCTTGATCGTATCCGTTATAGATCCATTCGGTTGTACTGTTCCAATTCAAGTCAATTTGCTTAGGCGTAATCTTGATAGTCTTTTGCGGTAAGCCGGTATAGGCATTATAATTAAATGCGTTATCTCCACTGGCTCTAACTTCAACACCGATAATATAGGTACCTACGTCCTTTGCGCCATTCAAATGACCTTCTTGACCGCCGACATAAATTAATTCGACAGAATGACCGAATTGCGTTAGCATAGATCCTTTTTCACTTTCCAAAACTACAACTATATCGTGATAAGCGGTATTATAAACGAACTCACCGTCGCCACTGATCTCTTTCGTTGTAAAGATCATATCGCAAGGTAAGATTGTCAATGTAGCGCTATCCGTCCAAGTTAGGTAGTTTGCGTGGTCTACAGTATAAGTAACGGTATACGTGCCGCTGTTAATAGCTTCACCCGTTGTGTTTGAAACATGAACGCCATTGAGTTGATTACCCGTCAAACTAATAGAAGCGCGTACACTATCGCCGAGAGCTGACGTTAGGTTACTGTCAACGTTAATGGTATGCACGGCATTGTTATAGTACTCTGTAACGTCTTCTAAGCTCAAGTTCTCGTTAAATACGGCTTTTTCAATGGTGAATACAGCGGATCTTGTATATTTATCGTCAACTTCCGAATATGTAAAGCCTTCGATTGCATTATAGTTAGCGCCAACTTCTAAAGAAGCGGTAACGTTATAACGTCCTACGTTGAAAGCTCTATTGCCATCTATTGCAGAACCTGACCAATGATACTCAAAGCTTGTGTCGACCGTTCCCGAGTAGGTTACAGTTATAGGATCGCCATATTGGGTGGTGGTGGTTGAAACGTCAATGCTTTGCGTTGTCTTGTTGTAAGTTACGGTTTTATTCTCGAACGAAACTCCGATTACGGTTGCTTTCTCTATTGCGTATGCTTGAGTATTACCGACTACAATCTCATAGTTTGCACTTGCGTCACCGACGATACCCGTTACCTCGGCAGTATATTCGCCTGCGTTGGTAGCCTTGTTGTTTATGAATGAAAGGCTAATCTTGTCTACATCGGAATCATATACTTTATTATCATTTTTAACCGCAGCGCCAAAAGTTAGAGAAGGAGTTAATGAACGCTCTTTGTTGCAATATACAACTGTGTATTTTCCGTCTGCGCCCAAGCTCCAAGAATTGACGTTATCACCCGATAAACTGTCGTGAGTCCAAGTAATGCTAATTTGCTTAGGATTAATGGTAAATTCTTTAGCAAGGTTGGTAGTAGGCAATTCATAATCGCCCTCTACTCCGTCAAAGCCAATTACAGCTGCACGATAGATGCCTGCATTAATTGCAGTCATGTGAATTTGATCGTTGTTAATTACGTCCTTTGATGAAGCAACGTCACCGACTTGTAACAACAGTTTTACCGTTTCGTCAGTAACAATGTTTTCAACTCTTAGGCTCAAGCCCTGAGTCGAAGTATTATAAACATACTCAAGTTCACCACTCCAAGTAAGAGTAATCTTTCTACGTAATATGGTCAAGGTTTTCGTTATAGTCAAATCGTTATAGTTATCGCCTGCGGTTAAAGTAGCGGTAATCGTATAAATACCTGCGTGCGTTGCGCTGTGATTATCCGCATTAAGAACTGACATTCCCCAGTCTGTGGCAATGCTACCCGTATAGGTGACCATAACGTCCTCGTCATAATTAGTCTTATTGCTTGAAACGTCTATACTATGATTGTTGCCGTCATAGCTCGTTGAAACATCGTTCATTGTAATAGATGTCAAATCGGCTTTCTTGATTTGCCAAGAAATCGAGGTATTGCTTGCGCCAACCAACGTATAGTTGCTGTTATCGAGAGCAGTAACGCTTGCAGTATAGCTACCCGCATTTGTTTCAACATTGCCCGAATACGTTACACTTGGTACCGCGTCTCCCTCAACGATATTGCCAATCGTTGCAGTTACGGTATGAGGTTGTTTATCATAAGTAAATTCGGTAGTACCCCAAGCTACAGATACGACAACCGGTTTAATTTCCCAATTCTTTATTGCATTGGTTTCAGCGGACAACTCATAGTTGTTGTTTTGTAAAATATTTACCCTTGTAGTATATTCGCCTTTGTTTCTACGGCTATTACCCGTTGTATACGTTGAGTCGTCGCTTGCCGTATATTTTGATTGATACAAAATACTAACGCTACTTTCGTCGGCAGGATAAATACCATTGATTACAGCGGTTACGGTATAATCGAAGCGGTTATACGTTAAGACAGTATCGTTAACAAAATCTTCTACGGTTTCGCTATTACTCCATTTCCAACCGCTCACTGTCAATTGCTTCTTAGCTATATCCCAAGAATAGTTGTGGTTTGTAGGCAAGCTATAATTATCCTTGCTATCGCCACCTATGGAGTTAACGGTAACTGCATAACGTCCTGCGTCCTTTGCTCCAAAGGTCTTGCTAACGGTTACGGCGCCACTATTTTGAAGAGCGTCATCAGAAGCGCCGTTTAGAAGTATATTAAACGTTAGGTTGTCGCCATTAATAATATTACTAATTTCCAAGTCTACACAGTCTTGATTTGCGCCACTATATTCAAACGTACCGTCGCCATGATTTGTCCAAGATATTACTAACTCGCGTGGAATTATTATTCCTGTTGTGGTTAATTCCTTGTCTTTATAGTTCAACGCAGTCAACGTAGCTTTTATTGTATATTCGCCCGCATTTCTTGCGCTATTTCCACTAATCGGAGTAAGCGAACCGATCTTTTGAATGGTGTATGCGACGTTTACGGTATCGCTAAACTGTGTACTGGTGGAATTAACGCTCCAATAGTGATCAGTGCCGTCATATACAATGTTGTCGACATATGAGAAGAAGATAGTTTCGATTTCTGCCTTGTTGATTGTCAAGCTTATCGTATTAGTCCAAGTGTTGTAGTTTGGAATATCAATGGTAACGGTAACTTCATATTTACCTGCTTTGATAAAGCTTGGAATATCCGCTATAGACGCCTCGCCGAAGTTCTCGACAATAGTACCGCTAACAGAAACGTTGGCAGCTTCGATACTGATATTATGTTGTGTTTGATAATTATTGATTGCGATTGTGTGTAGTTCCCTATCGTAGTCCTTATCGATTACGTTTTCAGCCGGAACAACTTCGGTGTCTAATGTAACCGAAATACCAACCAAATTAGCTTTCTCGATTTTCCAAGTGCGTTCTAATCCATCTGTTGCAAGGATATAGTTAGCAACGTCTGCGCCCGAAAGAGCAGTTACTCTTGCGGTATAATCACCGACGTTAAATGCGGTATTATCCTCGACTACGAGTGTTACCGTTTCTCCGTTTACAACGTCACCGTCTTTAATCGTTGCAATTACGCCACGATTGGTACCGCTGAATTGTGTCGTCCAGTCTGTCCAAGGATAGATAAATTGATCATCAGCTTTGTTATCGGTGCTCCATTCAATATTGATTGTACGAGCCTTAATGTCAAATTCGAATGAGGTTCTTGTTTTATCAATCGTATAGTTGGAGCCTATCGGCAATTCCTTAAAGGTTGGTAAATAATGACCGGTATCTTTAAACTTGAACTTAATTGTCGTACCGTTATTGACTCTAAACAGTCTGTCGTAGCTAGTCCAATCCTTACCACTATAGAATGGGTTTTGAGCATTGATTGTGGTAG
>CALYRM010000015.1 GCA_945482995.1 uncultured Clostridia bacterium
CAAAAAGCAGAGTTGCTTGCAGGTTTTGATATTGTACCAGAGTTAAAGGAAAGTGTTTTTGTTCTAACCGATTGCAACACTGCTAATTTTATTTTTAATCACGAAAAACTACAATATGCTATTGATATAGAACGTCCTCTTTGGGGAGATCGGAATTTTATTTATGGGATGATAAAAGCAAGAAATCGATTTATGTATCAGTGTGTGCCAACAGAGATTAATGAAAAATTAATCAACTACTATGCAAAGATATACAAGTATTTATTTTGTTAATAACGCACATATAGAAACTATAATTAAAAAATAATAAACAAAGGGTGTATTATCGTACAGTAAAAATTCGAAAAGCTGATTGCTGAAAAAGGAACATATTGTCAGTTTTACATGGGAGCCTTTGAATTGGAATGAGAATCTGTTCAAATGTCCACAATTATAGACATTTAGAATTTGATAAGTCAAAAAAGATATGATAAAATAAAACCATAATACGAATGTATGTTTGATTTATATTTTCAGTGGGTATATATAAGATAGAAAGTTTTTTACCCGTCGGTTCATCTCCCTTTTATGGGTATAAGTCTTGCTACGAAAAGGCGTAACGAAGAATTACTGTCATTTTCCATAGGGTTGCCGTTTGAAGATAGGCAATTACTGCGACGGGCATTTCAAACATAAAAATGCGGTTTGGAGTGTAGGTTTTATTGTTGTACAATTTTTAAGTGCAACCTACAATTTAATAAGCGGAACTAATCCGCACGAAGAAGATTACCGTTAAACGGTCAATTGGCATTCGTGCGGATTTTTTTTATTTTTAGACAAAAAGCGATAACGTCGCTGATACAGGACGACTTGCACCGCACGACTCAGTTTGCTAAAAGTCAAAACGAGAGATTCTTGCAAACCTTGCAATGCAGCACAGAAGCGAAAACGAGAAAGGAGATCAAAGAGAATATGAAAGAAATCGAAACTTCGGAAAAACGCATCGAAAAACTCGATAAAATCATTGAGAGCCTTTACGAAGACAAGGTCGAAGGGAAAATTTCCAAAAAACGGTACTTAAAAATGAGCGATACATACGAATCGGAGCAAAGCGCGCTGAAAGAACGGGTTAAAACTCTGAAATCGTAAATCGTGAAAGCAAAAGAGCAAGACGATAAAAATCCTCGATTTTATGATGCTTATTCATAAGTACAGCAGTTTTGAAGAACTCACGCCCGAAATTTTACGTTCGTTCATCGACAAGGTGATTGTTTACAGAAAAAACGAAGGTTGACGGACATTACAGACAGACCGTAGAAATCGTTTACAACTTCGTCGGGGCAATCGACAGAACGATTTGGGAAACGAACTTGACGAAAACAACTAAAAAGTAAGAGAAAAGGCGTGGCATCACGCCACGCCTGTCTCTGACCCCTGCGACTTACCGAAAAATTCTCTATGGGAACAGCGGTAAATCTTCATCCTTTTTTTATTTCGATATTTTATGCAATTAGGATTAATTCTGTTCGTTTGCTTCGCAAGAAATTTGTACTTGTAGTGAGAAGTCTCAACTTCGGTCGACATGTCGGAACAAGAATAAGATCCGTCGTTTATGCCGGAAGAACTGACAATTGATACACTCAGGAGAGAATATAGATTATAGGTCGTCTCTCAAGCTTGCGTTCTTTTTGCAGAGAAGCTTACGCACAAGGTCGATAGGAATAACGGCGAGACCTAAACCCAAAACTGCGAGCCATTGGAAAATACTTAATCCCGAACATTGGAAGACCTTGCCTCCAAATTGCGTAATGATTATTTGAATAACCAATATCGTTCCCATGCAGGCTAAAAAGCCTTTATTTCCCTTAATATTATCAAATAAATTCAAGGAGCTTGTACGAGTATTAAAGGCATTAAATATTGCGCAAAGCATAAAGAAAGTGAAAAATGCTGTATGCGATTCCGAAGCAATCGCTATTGGGTCATACGGGAAGAATGAAACAAATGCCGGTAGCTTCATTATAAGTATACCCATAACTACCATCCAAACAGCGCCTGTCGCTATTCTTAGCCACATTGATTTGCTGACAATGTTTTCTTCTCTGCTCTTCGGTTTGTCGTGCATATACTTTTCGAGTGGCGGTTCACCTCCAAAGGCAATAGCCGCTAAGGTATCGATTACAAGATTTACCCACAAAATTTGAATAATTGTAAGCGGTTCGGCAATGCTTAGGAAGGATGCCAAGAATGACACCAAAACCGCAGCGATATTGATTGATAATTGGAAAACAATAAACTTGCGAATACTGTTGAAAATCGTTCTTCCATATAAAACGGCTTTTCCGATAGTTGAGAAGTTGTCGTCAAGTATGACTAAGTCGCTAGCTTCCTTTGCAACTTCGGTACCACCGCCCATTCCAAAGCCAACATCGGCTTTTTTGAGAGCAGGAGAATCGTTGACGCCGTCACCCGTCATGCCAACGACTAAATTCATATCCTTTGCTAAGTCGACAAGTCTACTCTTATCACTCGGCAAAGCTCTTGCTATGACTCTGATATCTTTTAACTTTTCCTTTACCTCGTCATCGCTCATTTGAGCAAGTTCGTCAGAAGTAAATATCAAATTGCTATCGTCATCGATAATACCGGCTTCTTTTGCTATTGCAACTGCCGTTTCTTTGCGGTCGCCTGTAATCATAACAACTTGAACTCCGGCAGTCTTGACCTGCGATATCGCAGTTATCGCTTCGGGACGAACCTCGTCTCTTATGCCGACAAATGCAACAAGGGTTAGATTTGCTTCTTTAATGTTTCCGTCAACAATTTTGTCATGAGTGTAAGCAAATACCAAAACACGCATTGCTCTTTCTGCCAATTCGACAATTACATGATTAATCTTATCGGTATCGGTAATTGGTATTTCTTTGCCGTTCTCATCAAGATAGCTCTTACACATTGGGAGTAATCTCTCAGGTGCGCCCTTAATTAAAACTTTGTTATTTTCTAAGGTCGCATATGAATATTTATTTGAACTATTAAAAGGTAATATTTCGATATGTTGCTTTGGTTTTATGCCCTCTCTCAAAACAAAGTTCGTCAATGCCCTTTCGGTTGCATTTCCGCCTACTACTGTAACTTTGCCGTTAGAATCGGATAACAAGGTTTGAGTATTTGTCAAAACGTTATCGGTCAATTCTTCTTTAATTATATTCGGTATTTCGTCAATAGTTCCGTATAGGTTAAGTCCGCCGTCGTAAACCGCAACAACCTCTAATTTGCCCTTTGTGATTGTTCCTGTCTTATCCGAAAACAAAATGTTCAGGCTTCCTGCCGTTTCGATACCTACGATTTTACGCACTAAGACATTGTCTTTTAGCATTTTACCCATATTGAGAGCGGATACCAAAGCAATCATTAACGGCAAGCCCTCGGGTACTGCCATAACTATAATTGTAACGGCTAACATCAAAGCTTCGATGCAATCGCCTAACACTACCATCCAATCGTTTGTGAAATATGCTGTTATTTCAGCCAAATTGAAATGGTTTTCGATAAAGAATTTCAAGAACAAATAGGATATTGCAATAAGCACTCCGCCTACATAGCCAAATATACTTATTGTCTTTGCAAGTTTCTTGAGCTTAACTTTCAATGGAGACGGTCTTTCCTCGGTTTCCTGCAATTCCTCTGCAATCTTACCATAAACTGATTTATCGCCTACAACGGTGACAACCATTACGCCGCTACCATTACAAACGATAGATCCTCTATATAGACTTGTGGCGTCTAAGAAATCGCGTTCTTCGGAAAATTCGTTTTCGCCCTTTCCTTTTTTTGTTACTTCATGACTTTCGCCGTTTAATGCCGATTGGTCAACAGAAATTTCTCCGTCTATAATAACACCGTCGGCAGGGATTTTGTCGCCAAGCTGTAATAATACATAGTCGCCGACAACTAAATCGTCAATTAATACTTCTTTTATAGAGCCGTCTCTGAATACCTTACAAATAATTCTAGATGCCTCTTCTTGTAGCTTATTAAATACATTCTCGTTTTTATATTCCGAGAAAGTCGATACCAACGTTGCCAATAGCACAGCCACAGCAATTCCTACGGGCTCATACCATTCACACTTGCCAAAACAAGCTATTACGACATTGATAACCAAAGCAACCAACAGTATTTCAATCATTGGATCCTTAAAATTTTTTATAAGCTTTTTCCAAAAGGTTTCGCCCTTAATCTCAGTCAACTTATTACTACCATGTAATTCTCTTGACTTCAAAACTTCTTGTTCGGTTAATCCTTTATAATTCATCAAGCGTCCTCCTATTGCAAAAAAACGCATATTCGCCATTATATAATATACATATAATTATATAATATATATGCTTTGTTAGTCAATAATTGTTAGTCAATAATTTTCAGTGGCAATGCCTTAATACAACGTGCAATTGCGGACTTCGTAATTTTATTGTGTATTAATCTTCCGACTGTCCGTTTACTTTAATGCTTTTTTTGTTTACTTGTTTTTTAATGTGAAAAAGTGTAATCGACATTAAGGCGATATCTATGCTTCGCAAAAAATCCGTGCTTGGATAGAGAGGTCTCCATTTCGGTCGTCATGCATACAACACATTTTTTTCACATTTTATTAATTAGACCATAATCCGCTATATCTTCAACATGATTAAACAATATTATTTATTCTTAATTTTGAGATATATTCTTAATGTTACGACAGCCATTGACAAAAGCACGCGTTATATTTATAATTTATATATGAAAAAAATAATTGTATTATTAATTTGCATTGTACTAATAATTCCGTTTACTGCTTGTAACAGCACAAGTCATGAAAAAATGACATTATCTATTCAAGACGATGTTATTTCTTGGAATTGCCTTGACAATGCGGAATGCTATTCGTTAAGAATTATGTTTGACAACACAAATGGCTACGAGATTACCACAAAGGAAACCTCTTATCGCGCAAAATTTGTCAAAAAAGGCGATTATACCTTTACAGTTCGAGCTAAGGTCAATGGCAAATATACAAAATATTCAAACGCTGTAGTCTATACACTTGATAAGGATATCAATATTTCTACAAGTGATGACGGCAAGGTTACTTATCGTGGTTCGGGAACAAAGGACGATCCAATTTTGATTGAATCGGCTACTCAATTTCTCTCGATAAAAACAGGAACAAGAAAACAAGTTATTGACGATATTGCGGAAACCGTTCCCCTATACTTTAAGCAAACTAAGGATATCTCATTTAATGGTAAAGAGGTTTCTCCACTTTGCACAGGCTCCGAGCGTTTCTCCGGCTTTTATGACGGCAATGGGCATACCATTTCGGACTTCAAACAAAATGAACTTCCAAAATCGGGCTACATTTATATGGGACTTTTCGGTTCACTCGAGAACGCAAGCGTTATAAATCTTAATATCAAAAATTATTCGGTCAACCTTAGTTTTGTATCAAAGGGCTTCGGTTGGGGAGCAATAGCAGGTTACTCAAAGCAATCTACAATTGAAAATTGCCATGTTGACGCAAACATTACAATTAACTCCCCTATGAATGCCGTTTATTACGGATACGCAGGTATGTTAATTGGTGAATCCTACGGCAGTAAGTTTATAAGATGTTCTTCAAGTGGCGAGATTAAGATAACATTTTCAAAGGTATATGTGGGCGGTATTGTAGGAACAACCAATACCGGTACAAAGGATATTATGGAAAACTGCATTTCAACCGCTTCAATAACCACACATTCGACAGGTAGAAATTCGGGCGTTCCCGATACAAGTAGTTATGCGGGAGGTTTAATCGGATATGCGACCTCGTTTAACTCGGTCACAAACTCTGTTTCAAATGCTGTTTTAAATGCAACAGCTATTGACGGTGGCACTGCAAATACAGTTGGTAAAGGAATTTTCGGTGGTGGCAAATATAGAAGTGCCGACGGCTATTCATCCCTAGTATATAACAACTGCTACTTAAATTACGAAAAACTAAAGCTTTCAATTAGCGAGGATTATCCTACTGTTGAAGCATTAATTGATAGATTTGCAATCGGAGGCAAAACGTATAAACAAAATTCCGCAACTACTGTATACGGATTCAACAACGCCGAACAAGGTCTAAAAGAAACATATAAAGATTTTGATTTTGAAAACATTTGGACAATAGAAAACGGAGAATTGAAGCTAAGAAGCTACTTGGCTACATATTAGGCGAAACTTCCGCCTAGGCGAATAAACTAAGGATTAAGGATGGTAATTACAATGAGTTATGCTGATGAAATTTTCAAACAAAATATAAACGATATCTTGGAAAACGGTTTTTCCGATGAACATCTGAAAGTTCGCCCCTATTGGGCAGACGACAATTCCCCTGCTCATACCGTTAAAAAATTTTGCATAGTTAATCGCTATGACTTATCAAAGGAATTCCCGATCCTTACGCTTAGAAAAACAAATTTCCGTGCGGCAGTTGATGAGATTCTTTGGATATGGCAAAAAAAATCTAACAACGTTAATGATCTAAATAGCCATATTTGGGACGCTTGGGCTGACGAAGAAGGTAGCATTGGCAAGGCTTATGGCTATCAACTCGGCATTAAGCATAAGTATAAAGAAGGTGAATTCGATCAAGTGGATAGAGTTCTTTTTGACCTTAAAAACAACCCTGCATCAAGAAGAATTATGACAAACATCTACGTTCATCAAGATCTTCACGAAATGAATTTATATCCTTGTGCTTATTCGGTTACTTTTAATGTAACTGGCAACAAACTTAATGCTATCTTAAACCAAAGATCTCAAGATATGCTTGTTGCAAACAATTGGAACGTTGTTCAATATGCTATTTTAGTTCATATGTTTGCACAAGTTTCCGGCTTAGAGGTTGGCGAGCTTGTTCACGTTATCGCTGACGCTCATATTTATGATAGACACATACCTATTGCTAAGCAAGTAATTGAAAAAGAACCGCTTCCAACTCCAAAATTGATTATTGATAAATCAATTACAAGTTTCTACGATTTCACAGTTGATAGCTTTGAGTTAGTGGATTATAAAGCGCATAAATTAGGTTGTAAATTACCGGTGGCAGTATAAAAAAATAGGTTCACTTCAAAATGAAGTGAACCTATTTTTTTAATATGCAATGTGCAATGTGCAATGTGCAATTGATGTTTAAACTGCACTTATGCTTTGCAATGAGTCGGTGCGTGGATTGAGATGTCTCCACTTCGGTCGACATGACAAAAAAGGTCTATATTCAAAATAAGACCTTTTTTTATTGTAATATGGATTAGATTCTTCGACTACGCTCAGAATGACATTATAGAGAGAATAGCGTTCGTATGCTTCGCTACGAGTCGATGTGTGGATAGAGATGTCTCCACTTCGGTCGACATGACGAAAGCGGATGAGGTCCCTCGAACAACGCTTTCAGGATGACAGCGGAGCTGTCAATTCACCCTCGAGCATCGCTTCCAGAATGACGATATAACCTACTATTTTTTATCAGAATTCTCAGTATTGTTTTCAGCGTTGAGTTTCTCTTCCGCTTCTTTTGTTTTGATGGCTTTTTTCTTTGCCTTTTGTTTTTTGCTAAGGAATATACTTAATACGACAATTCCGCCAATTACGGCTGCAAATGGAAGTACTACTAATACAAATATAAATATATTTTCGGCAACTGTTAGCCCTACCTTGTATGCATCACCTAGTTTTGAACCAAAGGTCTCTTTTTCAACTGTTGTCGGTGTGTCAAATTTAATTGTAACTTTGCTGTAATCTATCAAACTGTCATAGTTGTTGAGCGTTCCTTGAATTTGCTTTAATTCGCTTTCGATTTCGCTCAATCTTCTATTAATTTGAAGAATATCGCTTATATTCTCGGCTTTGGAAAGTAACTCATTCAATCTTGATTGTTCGGTTTCTAGAGTATTCTTGCGAACGGTATTATCGTAATAGTCTATTGAAACGTCTTTTGAATTGATTTCACTACTTCTAACCGTACCTACTCCTTTCAAGCCCTCTAAAAAACTTTCAAGTCTACTTGACTTGATTCTAACGACCATACTTGCGCCGTAGTCGGATAAATTCGAGTTTTCTATCCATTCATCGGAATTCAACATTGCCTTTACTGCATCCATACCTTTGGATAGGTCTTCAACAGTCAAATAAGTGGTTGCGGTGTAGATTATTTTTCTATCGGGCGCAGTTTCACCACTTTCGGATATTTCGACATTATCGGTGAAATTATCCTTACCTATTTCGGGACCAAAATAATCAACGTCATTTTTGTTGCTACAACCAACCGCTACTATAGATATTGTTAATACCAATATTAAAACCACGGCAATAACTATTGGTTTCCTTTTCATAGCCTAACTCTCCTTTATTTTCTACATCTTTCAGACATATATCTACAAATTGCGTAAACTGTCTTTCCGTCTTTGATAACTCCACTGCAAATTTTGTCAAAAGCTTCTTCAATGGGCATTTTGACTACATCTAAGAACTCGTCGGCATCTAAATGAATATTATGACGTTCTTCAACCTTTGTAAAATAAATATATAGTTTTTCGTTAGTATAACCGGGCGAAGGATATATTACTCCGTATTCGGTTAAATCATGTACAATAAATCCCGTTTCTTCGGAAAGCTCTCTTATTGCGGTACTCTTTGGATCTTCGCCAAATTCAACCTTTCCAGCAGGTATTTCCAAGATTTCCTCGCGATATGGATAACGGAATTGCTTAACTAAATATATATTTTCCTTACTATCTATTGCTAAAATTGCAGCACCGCCGTTATGTGAAACATACTCACGAAAAGCTTCATTCCCGTTTGGAAGCTCAACAGTGGCTAAATGTAATTTTATAATCTTGCCACTATATATAATTTGTTCGTTTAATTGTTTTTCCGTTTTATCCATTTTTAGTTCTCAAATCATGCGCTATAAGAGTGTTTGATAATAACATTGCTATTGTCATTGGTCCTACTCCACCCGGTACCGGGGTAATGTAGGAAGCTTTTTTGCTAACTTCGTCAAATGCGACATCGCCTTTCAAGCCGTTTTCGGTTCTATTGATTCCAATATCTATAACCACAGCACCATCGGCAACCATATCGGCGGTAAGCATTTCGGGACTTCCAACAGCAATTGTAACAATATTTGCCTTTTGAGTGATTTCTTTTAGATTTTTTGTTCTACTATGACATACTGTAACGGTTGCATTAGCATCTAAAAACAGCTCGAAAAGTGGTTTGCCCACCAATATAGAACGACCTATCATTACAACGTTTTTGCCTTCTAATTCTATATTATACTCTTTTAGTATGCGCATTACACCCATTGGAGTACATGGCGCTAATTGTTTTTTTCCGCCATATAGCCTACCCTGCTGAATATAAGTCAAGCCGTCGACATCCTTTAGGGGAGATATATGGTTAATTATCTTACTTTCATTAAAGCCCTTAGGCAATGGAAGCTGTAATAAAATTCCGTCTACCGAATCGTCGTTATTGAGCTTTTCAATTTCGTCTATTATTTCTTGTTCGCTAACTGTTGCGGGCAGACTTACCAAACCCGACGTTATGCCAACCTTTGCGCAAGCCTTAATTTTGTTATTAACATAAACTTGACTTGCAGGGTTTTCACCTACTAAAATTACTGTTAAGCTTAAATTAAAACTCGGATCTTCTTCCTTTCTTTTTGCGATTATCTCTTTTAATTCGCTTTTCACCTTTTGGGCGGTCGCTTTACCATCTAAAATTATCATGCTGGGTACTCCTATTATAGTAAAAGTGCGTGGCACTTTTATTGATTGTGCAATGGGGGTGTAGGATAGCATATGCTATTCTACAATGAAATCTGCCCTAAAGGACAGATGAAATCCACTTACGTGGATGAAATCCGCTTTTCAAGCGGATTGTGGATTCTTTTTTTGTATGGAACGCTTAAGGTTCATTTTCAAGAATAATGCGTATCCCGTTTTAGAGATTTCTCCACTTCGTGCATTCGCACTTCGGTCGAAATGACGGGTGGCTAAAATGCAAGACATTTTAGCCTAACGTGCAATATGAAATTGAGGATATTTTGATTTGTATGGTTCGGTACATTTCTTACTGATTCTCACTAGTTGCTTTAATTGGTTTGATTGTCAAGGTGTATACATTATCAACTATTGTGTAGTTATTATCCTTTGATGTAATGGTAATTGTATATACGCCTACTGCTTCGGGTGTAGTTACGATGTTACCCATTTCGTCAGCAATGGTGATTTCGACTTCAATATTGTATTCTGTCGTAACTGCGAATGCAATCGGTGCACCTTGATAAATTTCGTAGGTATGGTCGGCAATAAAGATATCCCTATCGCCATTTTTTATACTAAGCTCGTTCACTTGCTTTCTTGTGATAACAAGCTGTTTTTCAACCTTACTCTCGCTTGTAATAGTAAATCTATCATCGTCAACGGTAACTCTTATGGTATATGTACCTACTGTTAATACAGTATCTACTGTAAGCTCATTCTGTTCTGAATCGTAGAGTTTGACGATAATATCATTTTTTGCAATCATCGTATTGGGTATCGATAATACTGCGTTATCGCTAAGGTAATCTGCAACCGTGTAGTTTTCGGTATATTCTTTTTCAGTTGTAAGCGTATTCAAGTTAAAGTCGGTATCAAATAAAACTATTTTCTTATTTGATAGGGTGTTTAAAGTCAAAACGTTTCCAACGTTGCCTACTGCGGTACGACCATTCCAAACCTTTAATACAACATATTCGTTATCTGAAACTGTTTCTCTAACCCACATGAACGATAAGCCCATATTGCCTTGTTTTTTATTTGCTATAACGGTTTGCTTAACTTCAACGCCCTTGTCAAAATATGAATATTCAACTATTAGGCTGTCAATATTTACAAGTAGCGCTTTCCAAGCGGCATTAGCTAACGTCCCTTCTTCGCCTGACTTGTCAAATGATACAAAGCCAGTCTCTTTGGTGAATATTTTGCCATTAGCCAAATAGTCTAATACAGCCGAATTATTTGACGAAATCGACAAAATGGTGTTTTGAGTGGAATATACCGAATAACCTGTCTTTAATTGATAACCGCCTGCTTCGTTACCAACATAAACGTTGATATTTTGTGCAACAATTCCGCCTGAGCTTGTTGCGACAAAATCGGTTATATCATATTTCAAGGTCATTGGGTACAAGCTATCGTCATTGACAAACTTAACTTCAACTCTCTTGTATGCAATCAAGCGACCATCTTCTTCTACAACGTTTTCGCCATACGGATTTTCAGCAAAAATGTTTACGTTGATTATTGGTGATGATAAGCCGTCAACAAGTACAATTTCAATTATTCTTGGTCTTACTGTCGTTTCGGAAGTGATTTTTACTTCACCAAAAGGTGTATTTATCAAAGAGTATACCATGCCGACTGCGCCCTTGTACACATCAAGATTATCAAAGCAAGAGCAATCCCAACTATCTATAACGCTTGTAGTCTTGTTGCCATCAAGATAGAAATCTACCTTTTGCGGATAATTGGAAGGATCTTTTGCATTTGCCAAATACGGATCGACTGTTAAGGTCGTTCCTACTGCATGCATTGAATAAACGTCCGCGCTAGGATTATTGATTGACGAATTTACGCGCGGTTGATAATTTTCATATGATGGTGTTGTTATCTTTGACGCTTCGATTGATATCGTAAGTTTGGAGCATATTATGTTTCCGACCTTTGCTGAAACATTAATATTTCCGCTAACCTCGTCAACAGCAACGCCATTTGCAATTTGAGTCTTATATAATTCGGCAATTCGATCCAAGCCATCCCACTCTGTAATTTTAAACCAGCCGTCCGACGTGTTTGCATCGTTATAATCAAAATAAATTCTACCTAAGCAATTTTTATCCGAGCAGCCGCAAATTATATCGTGAATAGTTCTAATATCATTCAAGTTATTAATCACAAGATTTCCAGCTTGGTCGGTATTCAGCAATTTAAGCGTTATGGTATTTGATTTTACACCGTCCGCAATATCACCGACGTGAGGTTTACCCTCGCTATCGAACACAAAGAAATAGTCGGTTGGGTCTTGTCCCGATATCCAAAGGTGAACGTCGGCTAATTTTTGTTCGTATGCGATATAAACCGGCAAGGTTTCATAATAACCCGAAGAATGAATATCTATATCATTCAGTTTTGATAAATCCCAAACGATTGATAAGTTAAATTTAATCGGATTGCCATCGCTGTCATTGATATTTTTAAAGGTTACTTGCGCTTTATTCGGATAACTGTCAAGAGACAAATAACTCGATTTATTTGGATCTAATACCAATGAATCAACAGTGTCGTTGATTTCAGCCTTTTTATAATAAACTGCGCCATTATTTTCTGCAATTTTACTATAATGAGTTAGTTCACTATTATCCGCAGTTGCAAGAACAAAATGTCCGTCTATCAAGACGTATTCGCCGTTTACATCAACTTGGTATGTATCGGTCATAAGTATAGGCTCGTTTTGAGAAGCGACAATACCCTCGCTATTCAAGAATTGCCAGCTATCTACAATAGCACTCACGAAGGAAAGTTTTAATTCAATAGTTTGATCTGCTAATTGGAAGTTACCCGTATAGACAACGTCCTCGCCCTTATGCCAAATTTCGTTTTCAACGAAACTTGTCATATTCCAATTAACATTATCGCAAACTATGCTACCAAGTTCATAAACCTTCGAGAAGTCGTTATAGCTTAGCGTAAAAGCGTCATAGTTGAAAACAACGCTTGTAGGAAATGCAAAGCTATATGGATTTTGAGTCAATAGTTCGAATAACGTTGTCTTGTTGCCGTCGCTATTTTCGCTAACTACTATATCGCCACTCATTAAGCTTATCTTGTTTACTTTATAATTCTTGAATATGTAATGATAAGTAAAGCTTTGATATCCGCCGATACTATCGCCTAAAACCACTGTCAACTCGCCGTTTAACGCAGTTTCGGAATTCAGTGGAATATTTTCAACTTTGGGGATTTCCCATTTCATTGAAGTTTCAGTCTTTGATGCATTGCCGTACATACATTCAACTTCCTTAGCAATAACAAATTCAGATCCTAAAGAATTGACTTTTACAGGATCAAAAATGATTATTCCCTTGATATTATCTGCGTCGTAAGTTTCAAAGCTGACGCCATCCGCTAATTTATTTAGGGTTGTGTGTTGGATAATTCTATTTTCGACGGTAATAACGGCCGTAAGCTCGGTTTCGAAGCCTACAGAATTTTTGAGCGAAGCGGTTATCTTGTATTTTCCGTCCAACATATAGAAGCTTTCCTTCAATGCATTGATAAGCTCTTCATTGGATAACAGTTTACCGTTTTTTATGATTGTCTGATTTGTGATAGAATCTATGTTCCATTCTAAGTGAGACTTGAATTTATTGCCGTCTGTCGTTAAAATATACGGATCGACATTTGAATATGTAAACGCATCAAAAGGATCAAAGGAGTCGTATGCATAAATAGTCAAAAAGCTATCCGCATTTTCAATTCCTTGAATCTCCACATTTGATAAAGTCAAGGTGTAAGCACAACTTGTCAATTCAATCATTTGACCAAAGAAACCATATAGACTTGGAGTAATGGTAAACATATTGCCTTTGCCAAAACTTGCTTGATCAATGGGTTTGCCGTTATATTTCCATACTGCCTTTTTATTTATGTATTGATTGTTTACTAATAAATCAACACTGTTAAACTTCTCGCTTATTACTAGTATTGGATTGACATTACTTGCATACTTATCAAAAATAAAGCTTTTGTTTTGGTTATCAACGTAATCAGCATATTCATAATCAAATTTAACTTTGTATTCTTCAGAATCGGAGCAATCAATTCTTATCGTTTCGTTTACTCTTTGTCCGAATAAATTTAGATAAGCCCTTACATCTTGAACGCCCGAGCCTAATATCGGAGTGCTGTCATAATGCCAACCGCCAAAATCTTCAACATTTAATGCAAGTGTGCATTCTTGCTTCCCGTACATTTTAACATTTACGGTTTTAGCCATATCATTATCGTCAAAGATAGATATCGTTCTATTTGCGTGTCCCGTCAATTCGTAGGTTTTTAGAGCTAAGCTATAATAATCTAACGATATCTCATCAATAGATAGATTTATGTATTTATTTTGACCAAATACAGTGGAAATAACTGTTTGTTCTCCAACGCTTACTGACATATGTTCCACCGAGAAATCAATCGGTAACTCGCTCAAATATAAGTCGGGGAATAATGATTTCAAAAGTCCCAAAACATCTCTAACGCCTTCGCTATTTGCCGTTAGCTCAAATCCTGTGGAATCGTTTGACAAAACGACCTCAGATTCACCTTGGATAACCAATGCATTGCCGTTGATTGTATTCAAGAAAGACGAATACCTACTGCTTTCCAACAATTTTAGTGATAATACAGGAGTTTTTCCGTCCGTATCGGGCAAGATAACAAACAAATCGTTTGATCTATTGTCGCTGTTTGCGGTGTAATAATACAAAGAGCATACAAAGCCGTTTGAGCCGAAAAAGCTCAACTTGAAGATTTGTAATTCGCCGGTTGTGGAATAATTGCTTTCTGCCGTAAATCTACTGATCGGCTTTTCAAGTGTAACCTCGCTACCAGTCAAACTATAAATCAAACTCTCTACTAACTTGGTGTTGCTTATGCCGTTAAGGTTTGTTTGAATACTGCCGCTTATTACAGGTGTTACTCTATTCAAAGAATCCCATTCTACTGCATCCTTTATCCATTCCGGTTCATCAACTATTACTTCATAACCGATTTTAGGATTATTTGCGGTCATTTGAAGTGAAACACTATTGGAAACTAGTTTTAAATCTATAGACTTAAATAAATTGCTTTCGGTGTTTAAATATAATTCCGCACCTTTATAGTCGAATACAAAATCTATTCCTAACAAACCTGTTATCATGTCAAGCGTAGTTTTATTTAGCTTGATTTGAGTTTTGTCCCCTGAGTGGTCAAGTCCTTGCATAATCGAAGTCAAAAAATATAACTCGTCATCGATATTTGCTTTTTTCTCGGTTAGTATTGTTAATACTTTGAGTTTTTCATTGACAAACTCTTTTGATAGCTTTATTAATCCTGTGTTATCGTCTGCATTTCCAATATAATCCTTTGCGTTGACAAATAGATTGTCGCCGTCAAAATAAAGGGCAATATTTTTATCTTTGCCGAACAAATCGCCCAACAAAAGATATGCGGTCAATTTTCCGTTTGCATAGTTGCTCTTGAAAGTATAGTTGCAAGTAAAAGTATTTTTAACGAAATCGGTTTTAATAGGTTTATTAAATAAGGTGTTGTCGGCGTTTGTCGTTGAATTGATCGCAAGAGACAATGTTCCCGACATATCATAATTGGCGAAATCAAAAGTCCTGTATGAAGACAAATTGTCGGCAAGTACAACCTTATATTCGGAAGCAACCTCGCTTGTAAACTCGGTTGCAACGAAGTTTGTTAAGCTCAATGAATCGACAACGGTCGCTTCCTTTTTGTCATATTTAACACCCTTAAAATAGTAGTAGTTATCACCACCGCGCATATTATAAAGGTTAAAAACAACTGTTGTTTTTAATGTGGAGAGATAGTTTAAGTCGCTTCTTGTGAGATTTAGAGCTTCAATCACCATATCTGCGGTAATTCCAAGTCTAGTATTTGTCAATACTCGCTCTAATGCGTTATATAACTTACCCAAGTCAAGTGTACAACTATATTCAAAATGGTTTTTGCAATTACAATTTGAATCATTACATTTGTCTAACACAGTCATTTTACAGCTTGTGAAAACATAATTACCTATTACCGGAATTAAATCGGCAATAACGTCTACCTTGCCCTCGTGAACCTTGCTTTGATTTAAGTCGTTGATAATCTTACCAAGCTCAATACCGTCAATAGCTGCCTTATTGAAAATTGGGGGATAGTCGATATATAAGTTACCGTTTGCATAGTACATAGAGAAAAGCGATCTACCATTCTCTTCTTTTACGGTAAATGCCATTGTGCTTTTTGTATCGGAGTTTAGATTGTCATTATCAATATATGCCTTTGCAGAGAAATCGTACAAAACAGGTTTAGGGTTGACCGTTTGTGTTGCGTCAACACTGTTTTTAACTCCGCTGAAAGCTATGTAAATTCCTTCTGTCGCACCGTTTGTAGTGCAAGCATGTTGCATTGCCTCATAAACAGTATTCATAGCATCCGAAACCGACACGTTATTTTCGCTACCGACTACTACAGGTGGTTCCGACGGCGTAGTTTTGCATGCAACGAGCGATATCGATACGGCAATAATCGCTAAAACGGCAATAACAAATAAGATTTTTTTCATACTATCCTCCGACTAACTATGTTCATTTGATTATGATTATAGTTATACTTATACATTATTAGTTTACACCCTTTCAAGGGGAGTGTCAATATAATATTTTTTAATATTTATATTATAAAAAAATATTATAGGCTATGTCCTTCACAAACATCGCCTATGTGCATTGCACGTTATAACAAAAAAGAGGGGTTGTCGCTTTAACTTGCGACAACCCCTCTTTTTTATTTGTTTAATTATTTGTCAGATAGCTTCTTATATTTAGCATATCTTGCCATTGCTTCTTCTTCGTTCATTTGGAACAATTCTTCTGCCTTAGCGTTGACTTTCTTTAATTGAGCGTATCTGTTTTCGCCCTCTAGGAAGCCTCTATATTCTTCTTGCTTTGGCTCTCTGCTATCCAAAATGAATGGGTTCTTGCCTTGTTCTTCAAGCATTGGATTATAACGATAGAGTTGCCAATATCCGCAATCTACTGCTTTCTTTTCTTCTAATTGGCTACCGCCCATATCCTTTAAACCTTGGTTAATACATGGAGCGTATGCAATAATCAATGATGGACCATTATAAGCTTCTGCTTCAATGATTGCATCTAAGAATTGCTTTTGACTTGCGCCCATTGATACTTGAGCAACGTAAACATAGCCATAACTCATAGCCATCATGCCCAAATCTTTCTTCTTTGTTTTCTTACCGCTTGCAGCAAATTTTGCGATTGAACCTGTAGGAGTGGACTTAGAAGATTGACCACCTGTATTTGAATATAACTCGGTATCTACAACTAAGATGTTTACGTCTTCATTCATTGCCAAAACATGATCTAAGCCACCGTATCCGATATCGTACGCCCAACCGTCGCCACCGATAATCCAAATAGATTTCTTTGTCAAACAATCTTTTTCTGCAAGTACCTTTGTAATTAGTTCGTCAGCGTCACAGCCACAGCCTGCACAAGCTTCTAATACTTTCAATAGGTTTTCGCTTGCTTTCTTGCTGCCTTCTGCACTATCCATATTGTCGAGCCAAGCTCTACATGCAGCCTTAGCTTCATCATTGGTAAATACGTTTTCCAACTCTTCAATGTAACCCTTTAGTCTATTACGACGTTGAGTTACAGCAAGATTCATACCATAGCCATATTCTGCATTATCCTCGAACAAGCTGTTTGCCCAAGCAGGTCCGTGTCCCTTGGAATTCTTTGTGTATGGGCAAGTTGGAGCAGAACCGCCGTAAATTGAAGAACAACCTGTCGCGTTAGCAATAATCATTCTATCGCCAAACATTTGAGTGATAACCTTGATATATGGTGTTTCACCGCAACCTGCGCAAGCGCCTGAGAACTCAAACAAAGGCTTGTTGTATTGGCTGAAAATAGTGTTATTACGCTTTAATGGAGCATCTGTTTCGGGTAACTTCTCTGCATATTCCCAATTTGCTTCGTCTGAATCTCTTACTTCTGCAAATGGTTTCATAACCAATGCTTCAGACGGACATGCGTTTACGCAAACCTTACAGCCTAAACAGTCCATTGGACTGATTTGCATTCTATACTTGTAGTCGCCAACCCTTACGTGCTTGCTATTAACTGTTACGAAGCCCTCGGGAGCGTCCTTTAATACCTCTTGTTTTTGTAGTACCGGACGAATTGCTGCGTGCGGACAAACGAATGAACAGCTATTACATTGAGTACACTTTTCAGGATTCCATTGCGGAACAAATGCAGCTACTCCTCTCTTTTCGAATTTCGTTGTACCTGTAGGAACAACGCCGTCAACTGAAACCTTAGAAACAGGAAGCTTGTCACCCTCTTGAGCTAGACATGGATAAACGAAATCTTTGAAATATTCATCATCCGGTAATGCAAGAGGAGCTGCGCCCTCTGTTGTGGTTGCCCAAGATTCAGGGTAATTAACTTCAACTAAGTTAGCGATAGCGTTATCAACGCAAGCATAGTTCATATTAACTACTGCATCGCCTTTCTTTCCGTATGTCTTCTTGATAGCTTCTTTCATATAACGCTCTGCATCTTCGTAAGGAATGATATCGGCGAGCTTAAAGAATGCGGCTTGCATAACGGTGTTTACACCACGCTTAGCACCGATTTGAGATAATACTTTCAAACCGTCCAAGGTGTAGAATTTAACGTGCTTTCTAGCAATAGCGTTCTTCATGGAAGCGGGTAGCTCATGCTCGAGTTGTTCAGGCGTCCAAATGGTATTCAATAGGAAGATACCGCCCTCTTTCATTGCTGATAGCATATCGTAACGCAATACGTAAGATTGATTGTGACAAGCAATAAAGTCTGCATGGTCAATTAGGTATGCGCTTTGAATTGGTGTGTCGCCGAAACGTAGGTGGCTTACGGTCAAACCGCCCGATTTCTTTGAGTCATATGAGAAATAACCTTGTGCGTATTTGTCTGTATGGTCGCCGATAATCTTGATGCTGTTCTTGTTTGCACCAACTGTACCGTCTGAACCAAGTCCCCAGAATAGACAGCTCTTTGTGCCCTTAGGAGCAGGATTTACGCTCTTTGTAACCTTGATGTATTTGCCGGTTAAATCATCAACAACGCCTACGCAGAAGTGATTTACCTTTTCGCCTGTCATATTGTCATAAACAGCGTTTACCATGCTTGGTGTAAATTCTTTGCTGCCTAAGCCGTAACGACCTGCAAATACCTTAATGTCGCCTCTACCTACTTCTGCCAAAGCGGTAACAACGTCCAAATATAAAGGCTCGCCAAGTGAACCGGGTTCTTTTGTTCTATCCAAAACTGTAATATACTTACATGTAGCAGGAATTGCCTTTACAAAATGCTCTACAGAGAAAGGACGATATAAACGAACCTTAATCAAACCGAGCTTTTCGCCGTTTGCATTCAAGTAGTTGATTGTCTCTTCAACTGTATCGCAACCACTACCCATTAATACGATAACCTTTTCGGCATCCTTAGCGCCAAAGTAATCGAATAAGTGATACTCTCTTCCGGTCAAAGCTGTTACCTTAGCCATTACGTCCTCAACGATTTGTGGTGTTGCTTCGTAATATGTATTAGCAGCTTCTCTGCCTTGGAAGTAGATGTCCGGGTTTTGAGCAGTACCCTTTTGAACAGGATGCTCCGGATTTAATGAACGAGATCTAAAGTCCTCTATATCCTTCATATCTACTAGTGGCATTATCTCGTCATACGTTGGTAATGTAACCTTGCTTACTTCGTGAGAGGTACGGAAACCATCAAAGAAGTGTAGGAACGGAACCTTTGATTTTAATGTTGCAAGATGCGCAACCAATGCTAAGTCGGCAACCTCTTGTACGGATGCTGATGCTAACATTGCAAAGCCTGTTTGACGGCAAGCCATAACGTCGCTATGATCACCAAAAATGTTTAATGCCGCTGCGGCAATAGCACGAGCTGATACGTGGAAAACACAGGGTAGCAATTCGCCTGCGATTTTGTACATATTAGGAATCATCAATAATAAGCCTTGGCTTGCAGTAAAAGTTGTTGTCAATGCGCCTGCATTTAATGAACCGTGAACGGCACCAGCAGCACCTGCTTCGGATTGAAGTTCTGCGATACGTAAAGTTTGACCGAAAAGATTTTTTCTACCTTCAACTGATGCAAAGTCATCTGAATTCTCTGCCATTGGAGAAGAAGGAGTGATCGGATAAATTGCAGCAACATCGCTAAACGCATATGCGATATGGGCAGCTGCATAGTTACCGTCTATGGTCTTTTTAAAACTCATATATTTACCTCCGTATGAATTTTTTTGCTTTTATGTTATTTTTGTGCGTACTAATTACGCTATTTTTAATTATAAAATCAAAATAAAAATTAGTCAAGCACCTATTTATAGATTTAGATACTTGACTAATATAATTTAATAATATATTAAGCAATGATAATGATTTTCGGGCTTGCCGTCGTGAATTGAAACCGCTGTGTTCGTGAATTCTCTTTTCTTTCGCACTCCCTTAAAGAATGACATTACGATATGTTATTCCAACCGCCGACTGACCCAATTTTGTTCATACAGCATTTCTTATATTTTTTACCCGAACCGCAAGGACATGGATCATTGGGCCCAATTTTCGGTGAAGATCTGACAGTGGGCTTCGCACCCCTTTCTTTGTAATAAACAGTCTTTTTATTTTTGTTAGAAAATCTTTGAGAAATGCTTTCCTCTTTGTTACCAAACAATGAGTTTGGATCGTCCTTTAAGCTATGAATAACTACATCTTCATGGATAAGCCCTATCATTTCATCGAATAATTGGAAGCCTTCCGATTGATAACAGGTTATCGGGTTTTGTTGTCCTAAGGCACGCAAGCCGATTCCCACACGCAATCTTTCCATATTGTCGATATGGTCAAACCAATGCTCGTCAGTATAGTTCAATAGATTACCTCTTTCAAAATCTCCGAAGCTTCTGACAGGTTTTGCCTTTCTAAAACAAAGCACTTGGATAAAACGATTATAAAGGTCTAATCTTTCAAGATATATTTCTTGAAGTCTATCCGTTATAGCCTTGACGGTTTCGCTATACTCCAAAGTCATTTTGCCATCCGAGATATATTTTCTTAAACCGTCCTCGCTGAAAATCTCTTTTTCACGGTCAACTTTGGCTAAGAATATACTGCCGAACCTTTGATTAAGTTTTTTGTAATCCCAATTTTCAATAGGTTCTCTTCTATCTACGTTGTCCTTAACCTCGTCCATAATAAACTCACGAATTAGGTCTATGTTATAGGAAACCGATTTTTTGTTGTACAGTTCTATTACCTTGTCAAGAACGCCGTCGATTACGCTATCGATGTTCATTGAAGAAGCAAGTTGTCTATCGACCAAAACCACGTCTTCGTCTATGTCGGGTATAATTCGTTCTCTTAGATTTTTGTTGATTTCGTCGTAATTCCAATCGGATAACTCAATACCATAATCTACGTTATCGGCTACAACCTCGGCTACAACCTCGGGTATCATCTTCAAAATGTGCTCGTGCGCGGATTTATATCCGTCTTTCTTATTTTGTTCGATAATCTCCTCGAAAATCGGAACAAGTTTTTTAGATAATATTTCGCTTACATTATCTCTAATAATATTGGAGATTTCAACCTTAGTAAAATAAGTCAGTACTAACTCAAACGGCGTGTCGCTCGGTAAAAGTGCGCCTGTCAAAATGCCATTAATTTCGGCTATATTCCAATCGTGATAATCTCCCTTTTGCAACTCAAATACCGATTTAACGATGCTTTCAATAAGAGCAAAAATTTCGTCTTGTGATTTTGTATTTAAAAATGATTTACTGTCTCTATGACTTCTAAATGCTGTACAAACACGATCAATTGCGTTTTCTTTGCATACCTTTAAGCCTGCCTTTGACAATATTTCATCATCAAAACCATCAACTTTTTCGCCTGCTAAAAGTTTGGTTGCGGTTTCCTTAGACAACCTATCAATATCTACGATTCTATCCTCGTTTCTCTTTATCAGCTCGTCACTTATTACCGCTAACGTTTGGCTAACTCTTAAATTATCGGTATTAAAAACTTTGAGTTCATTTTCGCATTTTAACGACAATAACAAAACTAACTTTTGTATTGCGTCGTTGGAATAAGTAGCGGCCATCAAACCAATTAAAGCTGATAACACGTTATTATTGAATTGGTATACCTTTTGTCTTATTGCTCTATCCATATTGTCGTAGACAATTTGAATCCTTTCTTCAAGTTCAAGCTTCATTTGCTCTTCATCTATCAAAATGGTGTCGGGAGCAAAGTAGTCTTTCCATAGAAGTTTGTTTCTTAAAAAGTCGTTATAACTCTTAACCGATTGATTTGTAGAAGCTTGAGATAATGCTTTCCGAATAATGCTCTTCTTTTTAAATAACCCCATTGTGTGGAATATCTTTTTGTAGCAATTAAATATAGAAGTTTCCAATTCTTCAAATATGTCGTCGGCAGTAACAAGCTTTACGTCATCACGACTCAAAAGAGTACACGACAATGCTTCGTTTGATTTTCTCAAGAAATGGAATCCTAAAAACTCGGATAATCGATGAAAATCCCATTCGGTTGCCTTTTGCTCCATATCTATTCTCGTTTGCAATAAGGCTGTTATGTGCTTATCTAAACTGTCATAATTATCTTTTAACTTGTCTAAAAATTCATCCGCTTGAGCCTCAGAATAGTTATCTCTATATATTTTTTCAATTCTTTCTGTGGCAACCTTGACTAATTTCTTTAGGGTAATACTGTTTACACTATGAATCGAAATAATGCCCTCAATCGGAAATTTGTCATTTTGCATTTTGACAAAGAGCATTGAAGTTAAATCTTTATCAACCTTCTTGAAATCCCATTCGTAAGGATTAGTGTTAAGTTTTGTTTTGTAAAGCGATAGCAATTCCTTGACGATAGAAACGGTGAAAGTCTCGTTGTCCGCTCTAAGAAACTCTAAGTATTGCTTTTTAACTTCTTCAACCGTTCTCTCAAAATTCGGCTCTACGTCTTGCTTGGTTATAACCTTTGTATGATCGGAACTCAATTCTTTGTTTACTAGCGAAGTGAAATATTCCTCGTCTAAACCTCGATAGCTATAAGCCTTTTCAAGGGTGATGTTAACATATGAAGAAATAATTTGCTCATCATAATATGAGAAATAATTCGATAATACCTCTGCGATATTATCCTTGATACAGCCTACCACTCCCTCGTCATTCAAATTGTTTTGTTGTTCAAGCCTACTTGCGTTTTCAAAAGTAAATACATCTTGAAATTCCATATTTGTGGGCAAGTGATTGCGTATAATTGAATTGAGTTTCTTATAATCCCAGTTTTCAATCGGCTTATCAAAATCAATGACCAAATCTACAGCGTCCGAATATGCTTGTTTATCCAAAACATCCAAATAGTCGGATAACTGTTTCTTGTAATATTTTATCGCCTTTTCGGCAAGCCTTTGAATAAGCTTGTCCTTATCAAGATTTTGAATATCCTCGCCAGTCAACAGCTTTCTATACTCATATTTATGCCAATCTTCTCTTAAAAGAAGTTCATGAATCAAAAATCTATTGAATTCGTCTATATTATCAATTTTACTGTAAAAATCTATTGTCGACAACAACGACGATACATTCTCATTGAGGATCTCGTAGGTTTCTTGATAATAGGTCTTGTCATACAACATCTTACGTCTGTCAGCATAGATTATTTCTCTTTGCCTATTCATAACGTCATCGTATGCCAAAACGTTCTTTCTTATCGAAAAGTTTCTCGCTTCAATGCGTTTTTGCGCATCCTCGATTTTGTTTGAAAACACCTTTAAGGAAATTGGAAAATCTTCAGGTAACGGTTGAGCTAAGGTTTTTAGCTTGTCTCCTGCAAAAATACGGACTAAGTCGTCTTCCAATGAAATGTAAAATACCGAACTACCTTCGTCGCCTTGACGACCGGAACGACCTCTTAACTGGTTGTCTATACGTCTGCTCTCGTGTCTTTCGGTGCCTATAACTCTTAATCCGCCGAGTTCCAAAACCTCTTGCTTTTCAATTTCGGTTTCTTTTTCTAATCTATCCTTTTCGGCTAAATAGATTTCTCTGACCTTGACGCCCTCCCCGGAAATATCCTTTGATTGAGAAGTTGCCTCTTGAATAAGCTTTTCGGAATATTTTTTATTTACCAAGAATTGTTTTGCCATAAATTCGGGATTGCCACCGAGTTTGATATCGGTACCACGACCTGCCATATTGGTTGCAATGGTTACTGCTCCTTTTCGACCTGCCTGTGCGATAATTTCAGCTTCGCTTTCGTGGTTCTTGGCGTTCAATACCTTATGCATTATGCGTTCTCTATACAATAGGTTTGACAATTCCTCACTCTTTTCAACGCTCACCGTGCCGACAAGAACGGGCTGTCCCTTTTCGTGGCAACTCTTGATATCCTCGACAATCGCTCTTAGTTTGCCTTGACGAGTTTTATAGACCAAATCGTTTTCATCAATTCTTCTTATAGGCTTGTTTGTCGGTATAACAACTATATCCAAGCCATAAATATTTTTAAATTCCTCTTCTTCGGTCTTGGCTGTACCGGTCATACCGCTGATTTTTTTGTACATTCTGAAAAAGTTTTGATAGGTAATTGTAGCCATTACCTGATTTTCATCTTTTATCCTAATGCCTTCTTTTGCTTCAATAGCCGTATGCAAGCCGTCGTTGAAACGTCTACCTATCTGCAAACGCCCGGTAAATTCGTCAACTATAATGACTTGCTTATCCTTTACCACGTAATCCTTGTCCTTTTTCATCAAGAAGTTTGCCTTGATAGCTAAACGAATATTACGATAAAGCTCCATGTTTTCGTAATCACCGATATTGTCAACACCAAAGTATGCCTCAGCCTTTGCCATGCCTCTTTCGGTCAATACAATTTTTTTATCCTCTTCGTTTATTTCAAAATCGCCCATTTGCTCGGCTTCGTTATCAGCATCGGGATTGGGCTCTTTCAACATTTTTGCAAAGCTGTTTGCATTATAAAAGCCCTCCGAGGACTTCTTATTCTTGCCCGAAATAATCAACGGAGTACGTGCTTCATCGATAAGTACAGAGTCAACCTCGTCTATGATTACAAAGTTCAGTTCTCTTTGAACCATAAGAGAAGCTTGTCTAACTTGATTGTCTCTCAAAAAGTCGAATCCGAACGCACTATTTGTACCATAGGTAATATCTGCGTTGTAAGCTCTTTTTTTCTCGTTAAAATCTTGATTATTTGTTATTACACCGACCGACAAGCCCAAAAATCTGAAGATTTGTCCCATCCACTCCGCGTCACGCTTTGCTAGGTAGTCGTTGACCGTTACTATATGCACGCCCTTTCCTGCAAGCGCATTCAAGTATGCAGGCAAGGTTTCAACAAGAGTTTTACCTTCACCTGTGCACATCTCGGCAATTCTACCTTGGTGCAAACAAATACCGCCTAATATTTGTACGTGGAAATGACGCATTCCCAATACTCTTGTGCTTGTTTCTCTGACGCACGCATAAGCCTCGGGAAGAATATCGTCTAAGGTTTCACCGTTAGCCAATCTCTTTTTAAATTGGTTTGTACAGCTATATAATTCCTTATCCGTCATGTTGAGATAGCGCTCGGATAGGTCTTCTACCTTATTTGCTATTACCTCTAATTTCTTAATTTGCTTGTCATTATCCGTTCCGAATATTTTTGCAAATAAACCCATTTCGTTCTCCTTAATTTTCGTCGTCTACCAATTCGTCGGGATAGTCCTCAGCTTCAGCTACTTTTTCGTAAAGCTCCTCTACTCCAAACATTACAAGATAGCTTACCGCCTTTTTCTTGATATTATCTATCATATCGTCAAAAAACTTCATTCCCTCAATTTGATACATTGTAATAGGATTGACTTGAGCGATAGACTTCAAGCGAACACAACTTTGAAGATTATCCATATTATCCATTTGCTCAATCCATTCGCTGTCGATAGCACTTAGAAGTACGATCTTTTCAATCTTATCAAAGTCAACGCCTTCTTCCTTTAACTTTGCAATTTTTTCTTCAAATACCCTTGTCGTTTCCTCTAAAAACTTATCGATAATGGAGTCAATGTTCATTTCGGCTGCAAGTCCAATTGTCAAAACGTTAGAGCCCTTAGGTAACAAGTATTTGTTGATTTCCTCGTTAAGTTTAGCGTATTTCCAATCGCGATAGTCGTATCTAAAATCAATGTGTTTTTGAACAACTTCACTTACATAATCGGGCAAATAACTCAATATCTTATTGTGAACGTTTGTTTCACCTAAAATACTTTTTCTCTCGGCGTAGATGCTTTCCCTTTGCTTATTCAAAACATCATCATAGGACAACACGTTCTTTCTGATAGAATAGTAGCGTTGTTCTAAATCGATTTGCGCATTTTTGATTTTGCTGTTGATATAATTATTTTGCAAGAGTGAATTATCATTCAAGCCCTCTCTCTTGACGTAGTCTTTTAATTCGTCTTTATATGGAATCCTCAATAAATCATCCTCAAAAGATAAATAATAAATTGAACTGCCCGGATCACCTTGACGACCAGAACGACCTCTTAGCTGATTGTCAATTCGTCTGTTTTCGTTCTTTTCGGTGCCGATTACTCTTAAACCGCCAAGTGCTATTACCTCGTCTTTTTCGGAAGCTAAGGCTTCGCCAAGAGATTGACATTTAGCCTCGTATTTCCCCATTATTTCACGCATTTCGGGGGTAAATTCGTGTTTTGCAGTGTGCAATGTCTTGTCTATAAACTCCGAATCATAACCCTCGTTTTCAAGTGCTTGAACGGCATAAAAACCTGCGTTACCGCCAAGAATAATGTCTGTACCACGACCAGCCATATTAGTTGCAACTGTTATAGAACCCTTACGACCTGCTTGGGCTATAATCATCGCCTCTTCTCTATGGTTTTTAGCGTTCAAAAGTAAATGCGGAATACCAATTTCCCTTAATAATTCGGATAATTGTTCGCTTTTTTCAACTGTCGGCGTACCTACCAAAACCGGTTGTCCCTTTTCGTAACAGCCCTTTATATCCTCGACGATTGCAGTTAATTTTGCTTTTTCGGTTACATAGACCTTGTCTTGCTCGTCAATTCTAACGACGGGTTTGTTTGGTGGAATACATACAACGTCTATACCATATATTTCCAAAAACTCTTGTTCTTCAAGCTTTGCTGTACCCGTCATACCGCTTAGCTTAGTATATAATCTAAAAAAATTTTGAAAAGTCACCGTAGCATAGGTTTTGCTTTCGCCTAAAATGGGAACGTGTTCCTTTGCTTCTATTGCTTGATGTAGTCCCTCATTGTATCTACGACCTAACATAAGTCTACCTGTAAACTCGTCTACGATGACTACTTCACCTACTTTTACTTTTACTACTTCTTTTCCATTCTCGGTTTTCTTTTCGATTTCTTTTTCCGTTTCTACTACCACATAATCTTTGTCTTTCTTCATTAAGAAGTTGGCTTTGATTGCAAAACGGATATGTTTATATAGATTAATATCATCTACTATGCTTATAACTTTGAAATATTTCTCTGCCTTTTCAACACCCGATGAAGTAAGCGTGATAGTGTGATTTTCTTCGTTGACGACAAAATCACCGTCCGCTTCTAAATATTCTCTTTCTTCGTCTTCAGTGGGAATATATGTCGATGGAGTTAGTGTTTTGGCAAAAGCGTTAGCCTTTTCGTATAAATCGATT
This sequence comes from uncultured Clostridia bacterium, assembly GCA_945482995.1. GTDB lineage: Bacteria > Bacillota > Clostridia > Christensenellales > CAG-1252 > RUG14300. Next base: position 27,691 of record CALYRM010000015.1, read on the forward strand.
TCAGATTTAACCTCGCCCGATATTATCAATGGCGTTCTTGCTTCGTCTATAAGAATAGAGTCGACCTCATCGACAATTGCATAATTTAAGCCACGTTGACAAACTGCATCAAGAGATTTTTGCATATTATCCCTCAAATAGTCAAATCCAAATTCGGCATTTGTACCATAGGTTATATCTGCCAAATATGCATGCTGTTTTTCGGGGGTGGATTGATTGGAAGTAATCAAACCGACAGTTAAGCCTAAAAATCTGTATACTCCACCCATCCAGTCTGCGTCTCTATCTGCCAAGTAGTCGTTGACTGTAACGATATGAACGCCTTTTCCCGTCAGTGCGTTAAGGTATGCAGGCATTGTTTCAACAACGGTTTTGCCTTCTCCTGTTAGCATTTCGGCAATTCTGCCTTGGTGCAAACAAATAGCGCCCATTATTTGAACCTTATACAATTCAAAGCCCAATACTCTTTTAACTGCCTCGGCAACAACTGCATAAGCTTCGACCAAAATACTGTCTAGACTCTCTCCTTTTGCAATTCTTTGCTTAAAGATATCGGTGAACGACCTCAATTCTTTATCGCTCTTATCGCTAAGAGTAGCTTTATAATTCAATACCTTATCGGCGATAGCGGACAACTTTTTTAGTCGTTTGTCATTATCGGATAAAAATAATTTATTTAAAAATCCCACTTTACTTAACTCCAATTATTTTTTTAGTTATATTGCTTGATAACGTAAATAGTTATATTTTTGCCATTGTTGGCAAAAGCGATATTTTGGCATTTGCTAAGAGATATTATTATTGCCGACAAATACAAAGATAATAAAAGTTTTGTATAATACGACAAATATAATTATTGATAATATTATTAGTTAATAACCTTCAAACCCATTTTCAACCACAGTCCCATACAATTACGCAGTCCAAAACTTGCTTGAAAAACGAATATTCCTGCGAAGCAATATCACTCACCAGCAATATCTATTGTCAGTAAGGGCAAATATAATTCTATATGGATTAGATTCTTCGACTACGCCTGAGAATGACATTATGGCATGAATGTCTATCCGTGTGCTTCGCAAAGAGTCTATGCTTATATATAGATTTCTCGACTTCGCTCGAAATGACGAATATGGATTAGATTCTTCGATTCCGTTGCACTACACTCAGAATGACATTATGGCATGAATGTCTATCCGTGTGCTTCGCAAAGAGTCTGTGCT
>CALYRM010000016.1 GCA_945482995.1 uncultured Clostridia bacterium
TAAATCGTTCAATTTATGTGGTTTCGTTCAATTATTGATTCGCTTAATGAATTATTGATTTTCGATGGATTATGTGATATAATAAACTCACCGAAAATCCAGAATTTGACGGAGATACAATATGAAGCTGAAGAACATTTTGATTGTTGTTAAAGATATAGAAAAATCGAGAAAATTCTATCAAGACTTGTTTGGAATAGATTTAGTGTTTGACAACGATGGCAATATGATTTTAACAGAAGGACTTGTTCTTCAAGACGAAAAAATATGGAAATCGTTTTTAGATAGAGATATTATTCCAAAAAGCAACTCCTGCGAACTATATTTTGAAGAACAGGATATTGAGTCTTTCGTAAAAAAATTGGAACGGCTATATCCCTCTATTGAATATGTAAACCGTCTTATGACACATAGCTGGGGACAACGGGTAATCCGTTTCTACGATTTAGACGGTAACTTAATTGAAGTAGGAACACCGATGTAATCAACAAATGCCAATTTATCGAACTAAAATGGGTGCAAACCCTTGTAGGAAAACGCACCAATAATTCTAAAATTTGCACCCATTTTGAAATGGTATCAAAATTTTAGATTACTCACAAAAAAAGTGCAGAATGAATTTCATTCTGCACTTGTTTTTTAATCTTATAATGCTTGGGATATAATCGCTATAATGCGTATATCATCACGGCGAAACGAAACGTGTAATACGACTGTACGTATGCTTCGCAATAAGGCTGTGCTTATAGTGAGATGACTTGACTACGCTCTACATGACGAATAAGGATGGTGAATGGTGATTATATTCTAAATCCGTCCTTTTTGAGTTTTGCAAGGTAGTCAGCCATACATTTGATTAATTCGTCATTGGTTTGAGTGCGAACCATTAGTGATATGATACTTTCAGCCGCTTCTTGGGTGTCGCCGGCGGATAATAATCTACGCATATTGTATACGCCTTCTAATTCCTTTTGGGTGAGCAACAATTCTTCCCTTCTTGTGCCAGACTTCAAAAGGTCAATAGCGGGGAATATCCTTTTTTCAGACAAGCGTCTATCTAGGTGAATTTCCATATTGCCCGTGCCCTTGAATTCTTCGTATACGATGTCGTCCATTCTACTTCCTGTATCAACGAGTGCCGTTGCAATAACGGTCAAAGACGCGCCGTTTTCGATGTTTCTTGCAGCGCCAAAAAATCTCTTAGGGAAGTACAAAGCAACGGGATCAACACCACCCGACAAGGTTTTACCTGAAGCGGGAACAATAACGTTATTTGCTCTTGCCATACGAGTCAAGGAGTCAAGCAAAATGACGACGTCCTGCCCCATTTCTACCAATCTCTTTGCTCTTGCCAAAACAAGCTCGGCAACCTTTATGTGATTGTCGCTCTCTTCGTCGAATGTCGAATAAATAACCTCGCCGTCTATGTTTCTTTGCATATCGGTAACTTCTTCGGGGCGTTCGTCAATCAACAAAACCAAAAGCTTACACTCGGGATTATTTGCAGAGATGGAATTTGCTATCATTTTCAACAAGGTTGTTTTACCTGCCTTTGGCGGTGAGACAACCAAGGCTCTTTGTCCCTTTCCGATAGGAGCAATCAAGTCAATAGCACGAACAGCCAAGTCATTGCGTTTATTCGGAACTTCCAAGCGAAGCTTCTCATTTGGATAAATTGGAACAAAGTTTTCGAATAGCGGTCTATTGGCAATACTCTTTATCGGCACACCATTTACGGTTATCGGCTCAATCAATGCCGGTGGTTTCAACTCTGCAATAGGTTTACAGTACGCTCTTATCAAGTCGCCTGCACGAAGTCCATACTTTTTAATTTTTTGATTAGCCACGTAGGTGTCTTTATCTGAATTTCTAAAGTTATTTGCTCTCAGAAAACCAAAACCGTCGGGATTGATTTCTAGAATACCACTTCTGATTTCCGCATCGGTTAAATCGATTTCCTCGATTACTTTAGGTTTGTTTTGAGTCGGTCGAAAACTCCTATTGGAATTATTTTCCTGAGGTTTTTGAGTAGACGTTGGAGAATTTTCCTCAACTGTCAGAACTACATTTTCGGGGCTAGGTTCAGATTTATCATCAAATTCCTCTTCTATTGTTTCAGCCAAAGAATCTATTGCCTCACCTTCGTAATCCTCAATCTCCTCTTCTTCTTTTTCAATGTTTTCTTCGGGAATTGGCGTATCAATATCTTGTTTTTTATTTTGTTCTTCAATAACGCTACCGCTCTCGTAGTCTATACAAACGTCATTAGAAAAGAAGTTTTCTTCGTTTTCGATATCGTCGGTTACTTCGTTTATATTAGCCGTTTCGTTTGGTTCGGATTCACTCTCATTATTACCTTGCGACTCGTTTTCGGTATTTATATCAGACTTCGTTTTTCTTTTTTTATTGTTTTTTGTTTCTTCCGTATTCTCGGAAACGGGTTGGTTCATCAAAACCTTTGCAATCAAGGCATCCTTTTTTAATCCTTGAACGTTTTCAATCCCAAGTTCCTTGCATAACGCGCGAAGTTGGGGCAAAGTCATTTTTTTTACTTTGTCAAAAGTTAGTTCGGGTAACACTTTATTAACCTCCAAGTTATATATGAAAAGTCTTAAATCAAATTTGCCTAAGTCGGCAGTAAATTGTCTTTTGGAATTTTAGAAAATTATTTAATTCACAAATAAAGTAAAGAATATAATTATACTTATGTTTAAAACATAAATATTATTGCACTATTCATTCTATATTTATGCAATTGTAAAAGGAAAAATTAATTAAATAAACGTAGCGCCTTAGCGTATGTGCAATTTCGGAATTATCGATTGATAATCGATGGTTTTTAAAATTTTCGCTTGCTGCATGTTGAGTCTGTGGTTTTACAGAGAGTTTCCACTTCGGTCGACGTTACGAACAAAAATAGATTCTTCGACGTTGCTCAAAATGACCGTCTAGCGGCTGTCACTTTTATTTTTGCAGTACGATTACCTCTGTTTCGAAATCGCCGTCAAATCTCGTTCTATCAACGTCAATATTGTCGGTCTCAAGGTATGTTACATTGCTTTCGTCAAATAAATCTACAAAATCGGAAAGCGGTGCGATATTCAATTTGCAATCATTGGTAGAATAGTGCATAGGAATAACTATGCTTGGCATAAGCTTATCTACGTATTCCTTTGCAACCTCGGCATCAATAGTATATTTTCCGCCGACAGGAATCAACAAAACATCGACAGCGCCGATAGCGTCGATAATTCGTGCAGAACATTCTTCGCCAATATCTCCTAAGTGGCAAACCGTAACACCGTCTAATCTATATGTAAAAACTAAATTGTTTCCTCTTAATTTGCCGTGAGCGTCATCATGAAAAGTCCTAAACGAACTAATATCAACACCTTCGACTTCATATGAACCGATTGAATTAATCAAAAGCGGAGAGCCTTTTACGGCAGCGACGTTATCGTGATCCTTGTGAGGATGCGAAACAGTTACCGCAGTTGCGGTAACCTCAGGCATAGAATAGCCAACCTCTTTTGCGTTATATGGATCGGTTACAATGACTGTTCCCGTGCTCTCGGTCAACGCAAAACAAGAATGTCCAAGCCATTTTATGTTCATATATCCTCCTTTTGGATTGCAATTTTTTTTCTAACACCCATATTCCAACCAAAAATAAAAGCGGATTAGATTCTTCGACTACGTTGCGCTTTGCTTGAGAATTACATTTTGAAATAAATTCCTCGACTGAGTTCATTATAACATTATTTATGAGATTCTTCGAGCAACGCTTAAGAATGACACTATTGGTCGGAATTATGGTATAGCGCTTATATAATTTGCATTATGCTATTTCTATAATACTATTTTTTTTTGTGGTTGTCAATAAGTTCACAAATTTTATCGTGCGGATCAAGCAAACGACTTACAGAATTTTGTTGATTATAGGACGATACGATATAAGCCGTGAATTTGCTCATATCGGCAGATATAAACCAAGGTTCTGCCATTAATTCTGGCGAAGTGTATGTCAAGTTGGTAGAAATGACGCTTTCGAACAATCTGTTCGCATAAGCCTTGCGGAATTTTTCTAAGCCTGCGGTGAACAATGCAAAGGTTGCTGCAAAAAATACTCTTTTTGCTCCCATTGCTTTAAGTTTCTCGGCAATAGATAACATTGATTCACCCGTTGCTATAATGTCGTCTGTAACCAAAACATCAAAGCCATTTACCGGTGTTCCGATATATTCGTGCGCAACTATTGGATTTCTGCCGTCAACTATTGTTGAATAATCACGACGCTTATAAAACATTCCTAAGTTAATTCCCAATACCGAAGCATAATAGATATTTCTACCCATAGCACCCTCGTCGGGACTGACAACCATAAAGTCATCTTTATCTAAATAGATATCGTCAAATTTATTTAGTAGCGCTTTCATCATTTGATACGGTGGCATAAAATTGTCAAAGCCCATCAATGGCGTAGCGTTTTGTACTCTTGGATCGTGTGCATCAAAGGTAATGACAGCCTTAACGCCCATTGCTTCAAGCTCTTGAAGCATCATTGCGCAGTCAAGTGATTCTCTTGCGGTACGTCGATGTTGTCTACCGCCATACAAAATCGGCATTATAACCGTTATACTTTCGGCTTTACCACCCATTGCGCTGATTACACGTTTCAAATCCGCATAGTGGTCATCGGGGCTCATTGGAACTTGCATTCCATACATATTATATGTAATGCTATAATTTCCTATATCGCAAATAATGTAAATATCTAAGCCACGAACCGACTCGGTAATCAATGCTTTTGATTCCCCCGATGTGAATCTCGGACAAGTACAGCCGATAATAAATGTTTCCTTACGATAGGGTTTATGCTGGCGAACAGCCTCTTCATTGTACCAGGATACAAGATATTTATCTATGGATTTTGCAAATTCTTTTGCACCTTGAAGAGGAATCAGTCCCAAAGAAGGGTGTTGAATGTCGAAATTAAACGCATTATCAATAAATGTTGTCATAAGAATCTCCCTTTTACCCTATTAATAGAGTTATCGACTTCAAAACAATAATAACACTTTATAAATTTTTTATCAACTAATACAAGTGCCTATTTTAAATTTGAATTAATTTTTGGTTTAATTTTTGGGTTTTATAACATCAGTATTGTGCATTTAATTAGATTTCTCGACTACGCTCGAAATGACGAAGAGGATAATCGAAATGACAGAACAAGGATAAGGTCCGTCGAACAACGCTTTCAGGATGACAGCAGAGCTGTCAATTCACCTTCGATTTCGTTGCACTTCGTTTGAGAATGACATTGCAAATTCAACATTGCACATTAAATAAGGGGCTTGTGTCTTTATTTTTAATCGTCTTTTCTATCGGACAAACAAACGTATTCTCTTCTCGGAGAAACGGCAATATAGGCAGGACGAATTATCTTGATACCATTTGCCAAAGCTTCGAGCCTATGCGCAGACCAGCCTGCTAATCTCGACACGGCAAATAATGGAGTAAACAGCTCGTCGGGAATTTTTATAAGTCTATATATGTAGCCCGTGTAAAAGTCAATATTAATACAGCTTGCTCTTGCATCCTTTTTACGTGACATAAAGGTTTTTGGAGCTAAACGCCACAACCTTTCATATAAATCGGCATCGGGATCATGATAAACTTCATTGTATTTATCAACAAGATTCTTGAGAATCAATGCTCTTGGGTCGCTTAAAGAATATACGGCGTGTCCCAAACCGTAAATCAAGCCCATATGGTCAAAAGCGTCTTTGTCTAAAATTTTGTTTAGATAATCAACAATTTCTTCGTCATTTACCTTGGCAATATTTCTTTTTAGGTCGTCTACCATTTGTGCAACTCGTAAGTTTGCGCCGCCGTGTCTTGGTCCTTTAAGTGAACCTAGCGAAGCGGCAACCGCTGAATACGTATCCGTTCCGGTTGAGGTAACCACATATGTGGTAAAAGTGGAATTGTTACCTCCACCATGTTCTGCCTGCAAAACCATACATAAGTCAAGCAACAATACCTGCTCTTCTGTGTATTTGCCTGTGCCGTGTAGCATATACAAAATATTTTCCGCAGTGCTATACTCGGGCTTTGGATATCTGATTACCAAACTATTGCGTAAATGATAATGACGATATGCTTCATAACTGTAAACAGCAAGCAAGGGAAGTTCTGCGATTAATTGCAAACATTGTCTGAATACGTTGCGAATAGAAACGTCGTCAGCCTTATCATCATAACTATATAGAGTGAGCACCGAACGAGATAATGCGTTCATTAGGTCGATGCTCGGCGCTTTTAGAATAACGTCACGAACGAAAGATTCGGGCAAGGTACGAAATTCGGCAATCAATGTACAAAAGTCCGCCAATTCTTTTTTTGTGGGAAGTTCGCCGCACAACAACAAATAAACCGTTTCTTCAAAAGCAAAACCTTTACGGGTTTTAAAGTCGGCGACTAAATCGTTGATATTGTAGCCACGATAAAACATTTCTCCTTCAATGGCTTTGCGCTCTCCGTTTTCGTCAACGGCATATCCATTCATTTCGGAAACCTCTGTTAATCCCGTAACTACGCCTACGCCTTTTTTATCACGCAAACCTCGATAAACCTTATATTTTTCGTATAAAGCATTTTCTATCTGTCCGCTTGATTGTGAAAGATTTGCTAATCGTGTGATTAATTCGTTTTTTTGTTCTGTATCGTAACTCATTATTATTTATGCTCCGTGAAGTACCCAACAGGGTACTGTCTAATTATATAGATAAAGTTTTGTCATGACAACAAAATTTTGATAAGATAATTCAATTATTTGTTTTATAAGGATTTCTCTATTGCAGTCTACACGAACTCAAACATGCAATCATAAAGTTTATAATTAGCGTATCGACTTCATTTTTCATAAAAAAAGTCAATGCGTTGACTTTTGTTATCCTTCGAACACCGATTCCGTAATGACATTATGCATCGCACGGTCATAAATGTAGTTACCTTTATTTTATATTTATTGTGTAGTTTAGTCTAAAATAGCTCTTTACAAGCAGTGTAAGTTCATCTAACTTTATTAACATTAGCGGTTGCGGTTCAAGTTTTGTTGCCTCTTGCAAAAAAAAGTATTTTGATATCAAATTATATGGATAAAAGACACCTTTATCGTCCTTTAAAATGTAATTGCATTTTTTCAAAAACAAGCGTGTCATATCTTCGCCATTTACCAATTCAAAGGGAAAAAGCATATCAAAATGGTATTTATTTTGTTTTTGTAGATAAGCCTTTACATACTCGGCATCAATAGCTTTTTTTGTTGTAAAAAATTTTAGGTACTTGTCGGAACAAATCGGATATTCGTAAAATACTTTTCTTGCTAACTCATCACGTGAGAGTGGAGTAAGCAAAAATTCAAAAGTTTTGTCACCTCTAACTGCCTTAATTAGGCATGCGTTATTAAAAACAATTTTCTTATTGCTACACTCCAAGCCGTCAATAAAAAGCTTATCGTTGGTTATTATTTCGTTTTCTTCGCCTTTTATTATCGGGTATTTCTTGAAGCAAACGAAAGGCATATACTTATTTACTTCGCTAACAAACTCCTCGTCTGACTCATATGCAAATATCTTCCAAGAAAATGATATTTCTTCGTCTTTGGCTAACTGCCTTTTTTCAAAATAGCAGTTCAACATGGTTGTTGACTTTTTGCTAGCTCTTTGTTTTTCGACCTTAGAAATAACACCTTCGTTGAGAACCAATCCCACTCCGTCGTTATCTCCGTTAAGCTTAGAGTTATAGACACAAAAGCTATTGCCCCCAAAGTATACTCTCAAATACGCACGACGAGGTAGTGCAACCGCTTCAATATCCATGCTGTCGGCAAAACATATTTGTATATAGTAATCATCGTCAATATCAATCGCCTTTTCGGTTGGATTTTTAAGAGTATAACTTTCAACAATACTCCCATCGAGTTTTTCACGAACCACATCAAGTATTAGCCCGTTAAAATATTCGTAAGTAAAAAGATTTTTATTTTCTTCGGCTTTGCTTTCCGATAAAAAGTTTAAGCCTTTCGGTATACCAAAAGGCTTTCTCGTCCAACGAAAATTATTATCATCATTTTTTACAATAATTTCTTCTATACCGCCCGATATGTGCTGAATAATATAGTCAAGCGCTTTCAAAATTAACTCTCCATTATAATCAATACTATGTTATCATAAACAAAGTATGAACAATTTATTTTCAGTGACTTGATTTCTTGTTGTATGCTTGTATACGAATAATCAAGTTTGATTTCGCATTGCAATTCTCCGTTAAATTTAAGAACGCTAACTAAGCTCTGAAATTCGCTACTGGATTGCACTACCATATCATTATGTGTGTATGGCTCAACGTTCCATTTATAATAATCAAAATTTCCATTTGCGGCAACGTCGACAACCGATTGATTTGACGAATTTGGATTTTCAATATGGGTGTGGGACGCATCTTTTTCATCTATTAATAAATATCTATGATTGATATATCCCGAACTTCTGCCCCAAGTTGCGTCGACAATGAACCATTTGCCGTCCAATTTTACTTTATTCCAAGCGTGGTTTTGGCTTCCTGCGTTCGTAACACCTAGACCCGTTACTTCGATACACTCGATACCCTCAATTAAACACATCAATTTGAATGCAGAAGCAATACCGTCGCACACTGCAATATGATTATTCAAAGCGCCGTAAATGCTAAAGGATGCAAGTGAAGAAATGGAGTTTGCAAGTGCGCTAAACAAAGCGTTTGAATCGGTATAAGATAGCAATGGAGTCAACAAATCTTCGAAAGTTGGCTCATTATTAATTGCCGTTCTTATCAACTCTTTTTGATTAGCTAAAGACTGTCCGTAGACATTATTTCTTAACATATATAAATCGTATGCGTAAGTGTCGTAAGTAACCGTTTTAGTCAAATAATGATAAATAGTTATTACCTTTTCGGTATCTGTCATGTTGTTAGAAATATATGTTCTTAACGCCATCAATGCAGCATTATAAGTTTTTTCGGCAAGTGAGGTTGCTTTAAACGTCGGTTTTACGCCATATTCAAGCGCTTCCAATTCGCATAGTGAGGTAATTCTTTCGGTTTTTGTGAAGCTATTGATTGCAAAATCGTTAAAGCTTTCTGCTCTATCACCTTTTACCAAATAAGCAGTGTTGTCCAGTAGCGTTTCGGTTTTCTTCCCATCATCTCCTAAAATGTTGGGATTATACCTATACGTAGCCGAAATGGTTGCTATTCTTTCTTTTGTTGAAAACGAAAATGAGCAAGAATATGCTACGTCAATTAGACTGTTTGCCCTGTCAAAGAAATCCGAATTTTCTTTTGCATAATTATAAAATGATTCCGAGAGGCAACAAACAAGTTCAGCCTTTCCATTCGGCGCATCAGGTGTAACAGTTATATCATCGGCTCCGTTTGAAACGTATTGCAGTGCAAATACAAATTCGTCAAAGGAATTTATGAATTTATCTGCTACAATGCCGTTAATTGAAAAATGTTGATTGATATAACTAACCTCTTGCGAATTGGGTGATATAGCGTAGATTGATTCTTTATTATATTCCTTACAACGTACTTTAAGCGTGTGAGAGGTATTTCTTGAAACGGAAACACTTTGCCCGTCAACACACGGCTCGAATGAGGAAGAATCAAGACTATATGTGTGTACGTTATCTCTACAATCGCAATCAAACGTGATAAAGGTATCGGTTTCGCTAATATCGTAGTTAAGTTTAAGATTGCTTATACCGCCTTCGGAAGCATATACATTAATCGAAAAATCGGTAATAACATCGTTTACGTAAATGCTAAAATCATATATACCCGATTTTAGGCTTGATAAATAAGAATTTCTTATTTTCAACTGCCCTTTTTCTAAGTAATAATCACTTGAAACAATAGAATTACCAAACACCGTAACTGTGGAGTCCGTAGGAGCCCTACCGGATATGAGCATATCCATTGTATCAGACTTATCGTAGTCGTATTCTTTTGACGTGAGGACATAACCATCGACAATGTAGGTGACTCTGAATGTTAACGATGCGCCCTTTGCTGTGGATATGATAAAAGTAGTATAGTTTCCCGAATCAAAAAAGTCTTTATTGATTATCAAGCTGTTTTTGTCAGTGGAATACATAAACTTAGATAAAACAGTTTCATCAGCTACAACCTTAGTTATTGTGTCGCCGTTTGTTTTGATTTTAATATCCAAATCACTGCCCGCATATTCGTAGCTATCGGTCACTAGCTCGGCTTGCTTGGATGTTACGACTACTTTAAATTGTAAATAACTGTAATCGGCTTGTTGTGGAGCCGTGAAAGACAAATTGAAAGCATAATCGCCGTCACTCAAACTGTCGAGATAAGACGCTTTAAAAATGATATCGTTACCCTCAATGGTCGCCTGTGTGCTTGGTAATGGATCATAAAAGTCACATACGTCATGTATTGTGTTGCCATATGGCGTGATAACGCCCACTAGATTTTCGCCATCTTTTATGTATGTTCCCACGCTGATTTCGGGCTTGCGGCTGTCGGCAACTCTTAACCTATAAACACGCACTTCTTCGATGCCATACAGCGTTACAAGGTGATCACCTAAGGAAAGCGTCGTCCAATATGAAACAGGCAATACGAAATTTTCCGAGCCTAATTCAATATACTCTTTTAAATCTGTTTCTTTGTCAAGAATTGCTTTTGATATATACCCAAACGGGAAAACTGCGTTTGTTTTTTCGTTATGGTCAACAAAAACGTCCGCTGTTATATTTTCATAATCAGGTATTCCGTAAAACGTGCAAGAAGCAGGCTTGCCATTCATATAATTTCCGGAACCCAAAGCGTATACTGTTATGGTGCATACCTTAGTTTGAATATAGTCTGCTATAACAAAAGAATTGGTAGTCAGTTGATTGTTCGTCGTGATTGAATTGTACGTATAGCTCAACATATAGCCGTCTGCTTCGGGAATACTATCCCACGATATAGTCAACTTCCCACCTGAGAATTCAGCTTTTAGCGATTCAGCATTAACATCCAAAGGACAAGTATAGCTTATATTTAAGCTATCTGAATACTTGCTCTTCCTATCACCCTTAACCGATCTGACTTTAATCGTTATATCACCAACTGCAATGGATCCCAAGTAAAAATTATTGGCATTCGTTGTCTTGATTATATCCGACTTGCCCTCTTGAGAAATACAAATCTCGTAGTATTCCGCGCCATTGACCTTATTCCAAAAAATCGTGTTTGTCTCTTCTTCGAAATACAAGCCGCTCGGTGCGTTCATCATAATATTGCTGATTAATGTACATCCGCATAAAAGGGTTATAGACAATATAATCGTTATAAAACAAATTGATAAAATTATTTTTTTCATGTTATTTTTCATAATACAATACATAAAAACTTCTCTTTCCCGATAACTAATTATTTATCAGGAGTATAAAAAACTTCGTCAGAAGCAATAAAGGTATTTTTGCCGTAATCGAACTTGTATTCAGTCGTCTTTTGACCCTTTTCAAAATACCAACAACCGGAAGCAAATAATTCCCCCTTTTGAGTTTTCTTGTAGCAGACGACAACGGTATCTTTATTGGCAAAGACATTATTTATGGAGTTTCCGCTTTCCTTGAGTCCACCGGGAAAACCCTCCCTAAAAATTACGATATCGCACTGATAGTTATAGGTGTTATCAACTTTCAAACACTCTTGAACGTTTGTCCAATCTATTTCGCCCCTCGTATTTACAATCTTATAACCTGCAATCGAGTTTGCGCCCTTGTTATAAGCTTCGGCAATCGCCTCTGCGGAATCTAAAATGCTAACGCAATAGTTTTTATATTTTTCTCTTGTCCTATTTTTGGAAGCGACTGAAAGAGATGGTGTGATAACGCCTGCTAAAACCGCCATAATAGCAAGTACGACAACCAATTCCACCAATGTAAAACCTTTTTTATTCTTTTTCAGACATTTTAGACTTCTCATAATACTTATATAATATACTAAAAATATATATTTGTCAATAACCTTGTTAAAACGACTGATTGTTAATGCAAACAGTCCTTTAACAATGAATTGCAGCCCATCTGTTGCATTAATTGAGCCTTTGGCTCTAAAATTGCACTGACGTGCGTGGTGGACTGCGTGATTTGATAGTGTACTACTTTTCTAAATGTTCGCTTGTTGTAAAGGTATTGTGGATTATTAGTTTATTAATTTGCAATTGGTGTACGGACTGTTCGTGTGTTCGCAAGGAACTAGTGTCTGTTTCTCTAACGTTTGGGAATATAAGAACAAAAAATCTTTGTTTTATAGAAGAAAAGCAGTAACTTATTGTAGAATACAAAGAATTTTGTTGCTATTTTATGAAACCCTAGTCCCCAAAATCGAGTGTGTTGGAAAGTTTCGCCTATTATAATGTATATTAAAAAAGGGTGCGATTGCACCCTATTTTTTTAGCTATATTTTTTTTCTAACCAGCACCACGGCAAAGTTGTTATGCAAAAATACATTGTCGTTATAGACCGTTCCTGACAATGCGTCTACGTATTCGCCGTCAATTGGATAATTGTGGGGTGTACCTGTGGTGTTAGCTACAACTAAAACAGAATCTCTTTCGCTTACACGTTTCATAACAAGCAAGCCATCGTAACATTCGATTTCGGTAGTACCTATAAACGCGTCTGCATGTCGTCCACGCATAACGCCTAATTTCTTATAATGATTTAATATGTTTTGATTTTCCCTACCCCAAGGGTAAGTTCTTCTATTTATAGGATCCTCGCCGCCTTCGACACCAACCTCGTCGCCATAATAAATTGAAGGAATACCCGGCAAGGTATACTCTAAAATAGAAGCGACAAACAGTCTATCGGTTGCAAGTCTAATTTGTTCGTAGCTGAGTTGATATTCTCTTTGTCTTGCCTTGCTCCAACCGTCAAATCTAACGCCGGCTAACATATTCAATGCTCTAACAGTATCGTGAGAGCCAAGCATCGTCATACAGTTATCCAAGTTTTCCTTGGGATAATTTTCCACGATACCCATTACCGTACGCTTAAAATCTACGGCAGAACCACCGACTGCATAATTCAAGATTGCGGTTCTGAATACATAATTCATTACGCCGTCAATTTGTCCTTTTGTGAAATATGGTTTAAGTACGCCGTATGCATATTTGTTGGAAGCGTCTTCCCAAACCTCGCCGATAATGGTTGCTTTGGGATTATCGCGCTTGACTCGAGCGGTCAACTCGTCTAAATATTCATTTGGCAATTCGTCGACGACGTCAAGTCTCCAATCGATATCGTAGTTGTCCCATTTTGCCATAACGCCGTCTTTTCCGAAAAGATACTTGATAAGCTGTTTATTTTTTTTGTTTAATGTGGGTACACAATCGATTCCCCACCAACTGTCATACGTGCCGTCCTTCTTGAAATAGAACCAATCACGATATTTGCTTGCAGACCCTTGATATGCGCCAAAAGAATTGAAATAACCTTCTTTGTTGAAATATATGCTATCCGATCCTGTGTGATTGAATACGCCGTCAAGCATTACTCTCATTCCATAAATACGCGCCTTGCCTACAAGCTCGGCAAAGTCCTCTTCGGTGCCAATCATAGGATCTATTTGCATATAGTCGCCCGTGTCATACCTATGGTTAGAGTGAGAAAGGAATATAGGGGACAAGTACAACACTGTTACGCCTAAATCCTTTATGTATTCAAGTTTATCAATAATACCTTTTAAATTACCACCGAAAAAGTCGTCCGCCTGGTAAACGCCGTCCTTACCAACTACGTCAACATCTTCTTCCCAATCCTCGTGAATTGTACCATAATCAATGGGTTTGACTTCGCCAACTCTATTAAATCTATCGACAAAAACGTGATATATTATATCACCGCCCCATTTTTTCGGGGGAGTATAGGTCGCGTCACTTACTGTAAGTTGCCATTCTAAATCGCTGTTTTCTGCTGCATTAAAGTCGGCGTCTCTACCGATTTTAACCTTATATTCGCCGTAACGAACTTCAAAAGTATAGAAATAAAGTCCGTATGAAACAAAAGAGTGTCTGCATACAAAAACATATCCGTTGTCCTCGTTTTCCAGAATACAAGGAAATTTTCTATAACCACCGTCCGCTTGACGAACGACAAGATATACGGCTGTCGGACAACTTTCGGTTACTTTAAAAGTAAAGTAACAGTTTTCACCTGTTTTTATTGCGCCAAAGGGCGTTTTGTCTTTGTGAGAATTGTAAAAGTACATTGTTTTTGGTGTTATTATTCAATTAGAATGTTATTGTAATTTCTGTTAGCTCAAATTAACGTGGTTCGAACAACGATTAAGGAATAAATAAAAGCGCGTTGCGCTCTTATTTAACCTTCTGCAAATTCCAAATACGAGAGCAGTACTCTTCAACAGCTCTATCCGCAGCGAAGAATCCTGATTTTGCGATATTGACTAAGGACATTCTATTCCATCTTTCTCTATCTCTATATGCTTGATCGATTTCGTTTTGAATATTTACGTATGAACGGAAATCTGCCATACATAGGTATGGATCGGCAACACTGCCATTCAAACCTACTGTCAATAGATTTGCAAGCTCTGCAAACGATACGCCACCAATCCCGTCACGCATATAATCGACTACTCTCTTTAGGTCAATATCGCTGTTATAGTATTTGCTTGGTGAATAGCCGTTCTTTTGTAAATCGGCCACCTCGTTTGAACGCAAGCCGAATATGAAAATGTTGTTATTGCCCACTTGCTCGCAAATTTCTACGTTTGCGCCGTCCATGGTACCGCAAGTAACTGCGCCGTTAATCATAAACTTCATGTTACCGGTACCGCTTGCTTCTTTGCCTGCAACAGATATTTGTTCGCTTACTTCACTTGCAGGCATAATTATTTCGGCTAGGCTTACTCTATAATTCTCCAAGAAAACTACTTTGAGTTTGTCGCCTATAGACTTGTCATTATTGATAACTTTTTCCATTTGACAAATCATACGAATAACCAATTTTGCAACATAGTAGCTCGAAGCGGCTTTTCCTGCAAAGATGTAGGTACGCGGAACAATATCCATATCGGGATTATCCTTGAGTTTCAAGTACAAGTCCAAAATGTGCATTGCGTTCAACAATTGACGTTTGTACTCGTGTATACGCTTAACTTGTACGTCAAAGATTGAATTTTCCGAAACGATTACGTTATTGTTATCCTTGATATATTTTGCCAAAACCTTTTTGTTTTCGGTCTTTATATTTTCTAATGCATCCAAGAACGCTCTATCGCCTTGATAACGAAGCAATGGCGATAAATCTGCATTTCTAATAAAGGACGGACCGATAGAATTAACCAACAACTCGCTAAGTTTGGGGTTAGCCTCACATAGCCATCTGCGATGAGTAATACCGTTGGTAACGTTGGTAAACTTTTCGGGCGTCATCTTATATGCGTCCATAAAGATTGTATCTGTCAAAATCTTGCTGTGCAAAGCGGAAACGCCGTTTACTGTGTGAGAAGCATACAAACAAAGATTTGCCATTTTGATTTCGCCATAGCTCAATATTGCGTTTTCGGTAACTCTTTCCCAATCTCCCGGGAAAGCGTTCCATAAGTCAATACAATAGCGACGATTCATTTCGCAAATGATTTGATAAATTCTCGGAATTTGATTTCTTATCAAATCCTCGGGCCATTTTTCCAAAGCCTCAGCCATAACGGTGTGGTTGGTATAGGAAATAACCTTTTTGATAATGTCCCAAGCAGGCTCCCATTGATATCCGTATACGTCCAATAAAATTCTCATCAATTCGGGGATACAAAGAGTTGGGTGCGTATCGTTGATATGGATAGAAATTTGATCGGGCAAATTATCCAAGTTTGGATTGAATTTCAAGTGATTCTTGATAATGGATTGAATTGAAGCGGAAACAAAGAAATACTGTTGCTTCAATCTCAAGGCTTTACCCTCTATATGGTTGTCGGCAGGATATAAAATCTTACTGATAGATTCAGCTAACGCTTTATTTTCACAAGCTTTTAGATATTCGCCCTTTGAGAAAAGTTCCATATCCAAGTCTACGGGTGCTTTTGCAGCCCATAATCTTATTCTGTTTACAGCCTTTGTGTGATAGCCCGAAATGTGCATATCGTAAGCTTCAGCCAACACTGTTGTGAAGCCCGTGTGGTTAATGTGGCAAGTACCGTTTTCCCATGATTCACTTATCTTGCCGCCAAAGTGTACCTCAAAGGTTTCCTCTGGACGTGGTGCAAGCCAAACGTCGCCGCCTTCCTTTAACCAGCTGTCGGGGGCTTCCATTTGCCAACCATCTACAATACGTTGTCTGAAAATACCGTAGTCATATCTTATTGAAAAACCACAAGCAGGATAATCTTCTGAAGTCAATGCATCCATGTATGCCGCAGCTAATCTGCCTAAACCACCGTTGCCAAGTCCTGCATCGGGTTCGTATTCCATTAAGTCTTTAATATCAATGCCCATTTCGTCTAATACGGCGGTCATTGTTTCGGTCAAGCCTAAATTATATAGGTGATTTTTCAATGAGCGACCAAGTAAAAACTCCATTGACATATAATAAATTTGCTTTTTCTTTTGAGCACGGATTTCGTGCTTAAAGTCTAATCTTTTGTTTACCAAAATATCCTTAACTACCAAGCATACCGCTTCATATATTTGTCTGTTGGTAGCGTCTGCAATTCTTATACCCTGGTATCTCGAAAGCTGTTTTTGAATCATTTCCTGCAACTTCTTAGGGGTAATTTTCTCTACTGCCATCTTTCTTCTCCTAATTATTAATTCCTATTTTATTGATTATGATTATATTATTCTTATTGTGATATTATTTTCTCATATAACTTCTTATATTGAAGCGCCGATTTCGACCAATCAAGTTTTTCGGTCATTGCGTTAGCAACAATTTTATTCCAAGTTTCCTTGTCGTTGTTGTAGGTGTCAATTGCATTCCAAATAACTGTAAGCATTTCGTTTGCATTGTATTCTTTAAACACAAAGCCCGTCCCCGTACCTGTTTTTGCATCGAATTGTTTGACGGAATCCTTTAAGCCACCGGTCTCTCTGACAACGGGAACAGCGCCATATCTCATTGCAATCATTTGACTTAGTCCGCATGGCTCGAATCTGCTAGGCATTAGGAATATATCCGACGCGCCATACAACTTGCTTGCCAAGTCCTTGGAAAATTGGATAATAACTCTTAACTTTGCGCCGTATCTTGTTTCTAAGTTTTTCAAAGCGTTTTCAAACTTCCAATCGCCCGAACCAAGAATTACTAATTGGATATCGCCCGACAACAATTCCTCGGCTACTTGCAATATTAAATCTAAACCCTTTTGTGTGGTTAGTCTGCTAACGATAGAGAGCATTGGTTTATTTTCGTCGTAAGTAAGGTTCAACATTCTGCAAACGGCTTCTTTGTTTACCTTCTTGTTTTGAACGGAATCAAGATTGTAATTGCAGAATAAAGAAGTATCGGTTTCGGGATCATAAACTTCTGTATCTAAACCATTCAATATACCCGACAACTTATATTCTCTATCATGTAAAATACTTTCTAACCCATATGAATAGAAAGGTTCAAGTATTTCTTTTGAATATGTGGGGCTGACGGTGTTGACCGCATTTGAACATTCGATTGCACCTTTCATAAAATTGGTACAGCCCGAATATTCAACAAGCGACAATTTATCATACGGCAAGCCGCAAATATCACTTGCTAGCGATATATCAAATTTGCCTTGGAACTCGATATTATGAATGGTAAACAGCGTTTTTACCCTTCTTAATTTTTCACATGAACGATAGAAAACATCCAAAAATACAGGAACTAATGCAGTGTGCCAGTCGTTACAGTGGATAATGTCGGGTTCAAAATCAATGACTAGCAAGGTTTCTAAAACTGCCTTGCAGAAAAATGTAAATCTTTCGGCGTCGTCATAGTGTCCGTACAAGCCACGTCTTTTGAAGTAATATTCGTTATCGATAAAATAATAGGTTATGCCGTTTGCTGTGGTTTCAAAAATACCTAAGTATTGATTTCTCCAACCCAAATGAACATAGGAACTTCCTAAAAACTTCATTGTTTGGGTATACTTTACAGGTATTTCCGAATACAAAGGAAGTATAACTCTCGTTTCAACATCAACAGCCTTTAATGCCTTCGGTAGCGCACCGGCTACATCGCCCAAGCCACCCGATCTGATAAAGGGCGCAGCTTCACCTGAAACGAAAAGAACTTTTTGTGTATTGACTTTTTTTGTCTTTTTAACAATGGTTTTGCTTTCGCTTCCTTTTGTTCTTGCCATAACGTTTTCTCCTTATAAATTTTTTTAGTTAGCCTAAATATGGTTATATTTTTGACAAATGGGCGGTCAAGTATGCTTTTTTCAAAATGACCGCCGTAAAAATAATAAAATATAATTATTAAGGTGTCAACTAATTATTAATGCAATTACTTGACTTGTTTTACTAAATCTCTTCGTTCTTCGCCAAAACAAAATTGAAAGAGGATAAAACTCTTAGATTAAGTTACACAACTTTCAAAAAAGACTTATCCTTACAAATCATAGCACCCACAACGCACGCAAGTGCAATTCATGGCGAAACCAATTATTCATGCGACCGATATGTTTCAATTCATTGTTAAAATAACTGTGGTTATTTTAATTTTGCACATTGCAAATTGCACGTTAGCCAAAGCATTGTGCTTCGATGTTATACCGTTTTACCCTTTACAATTACAACAGGATAGCTCTCATATCCCGATATTTCTTTATTTTCTCTTATAGTTACGTCCTTATCGGTTATCGTGTAACTAACCTTGGAGTTCATTCCGACTACGCCGTTTTCCATAATAATACTATTCTTGATAACTGCGCCTTGTTCAACTCTTACGCCACGGAATAAAATGGAGTTTTCTACCACGCCGTCGATTATACAGCCGTCTGCAATCAAACTGTTCTTAACCGAGGAATGTTTGCGATAAACTGTTGGGATACTGTCCTTAACCTTGGTATAAATTACACCGTCGCCATAGAATAGTTTGTTTCTAGGATCGCTATCCAAAAGTTTTAAACTTTCGTAATAGTAGGACTTTACATCGTCAATTATTGCGACATATCCGTCTACCGGATATACGTAGATATTTATTTTGTCCTTCATTGCGGTTAGTATATCCTTTTCAAAATCATAGAAGCCTCTTGCATAATGGTATTCTACAAGCTCCATTAAGAAATCCTTTTTGATTAGATATATATTCAAGCCTACCTGCTTCTCGTCAGCGCTCGGCTTTTCGCTTAGATAAATATCGGTAACCTTGTCGTTTTCGTCTGATTCGACAACTACTCTTCTCGATGTCGTCGTAACGGCTTTATACGTCAGCATCGTTATATCGGCATTCTTTTCAAGGTGTTTTTCAAATACTTTTTCAAAGTCAACGTTCATTGCAACGTTGCTATTGGAAAGCAAAACGTATGGCGCGCTATTATGATTTATAAAACCTTGAATACTGTATAGCGCTTCGATTTTGCCCTTGTACATTTCACGCGAAGCGTTCAACACAAAAGGTGGGAAAATAGATATACCGCTGTTTTTACGGTTCAAGTCCCAATCTCTACCCATACGGATATGGTCCATTAAAGATGAGTAGTTGCTTCTTGTTACAATACCTATATCGGTAATACCGCTGTTTACCAAGTTAGATAAGGTGAAGTCGATAAGTCTGTATCTTCCGCAAAAGGGCAAACTTGCCGTCGTTCTATGTATGGTAAGCTCGTTTAACTTCGATTCATTGTCGCTTGCAAATATTACACTCATTACCTCGTTCATAATTCACTACTCCTTTTCAGATATCATCTGACCTGCTTTTACAACACTACCGTCGGCAACTACTGCGTTAGGTCCGACAAGAGCAATGCTCCATTCTCCGTTTACGGGTCCTTTCAACATTTCACCGATTTTTGCACCTGCGCCAATAGTGGCGTTTTCGCCGACTATGCTATAAAATACGTCTGCACCGTTTTTTATCTCTGCACCCGGTAAAATTACCGAATTAAACACCCTTGCGCCTTGTCCGATTTTTGCACTATGCGAAATAATACTGTCTTTAACCTCGCCGTGAACGACAGCGCCTTCGCTGATTATCGACGAAGAAACCATTGCGCTATTGGATATATAATGAGGTGGTTCCGCTGCGTTTCTTGCATAAATTTTACTGCTTTCGTTTCCACCGATATTTATACCGCTGTTTTCGTCAAGCAAATCCATATTTGCTTCCCACAAAGATGAAACCGTTCCAACGTCTTTCCAATAGCCCTTGAAAGTATAAGCATATAGGCTCTTGCCATCTGAGAGCATGTTTGGAATGATGTTTTTACCGAAATCGTTTTCGCTGTCGGGGTTTGCTTCGTCCTCAATCAAATACTTTTTAAGCACGCTCCAAGTAAAGATATAAATGCCCATAGACGCTTTAGTGCTTTTTGGATTCTTCGGCTTCTCTTCAAATTCTTCAATTTTATTGTTTGCGTCCGTGTTCATAATACCGAATCTGCTTGCTTCTTCGATTGGTACGTTGAATACGGCGATAGTACAGTCGGCATTATTCTTTTTGTGCGCTGAAAGCATTTCCGAATAGTCCATTTTGTAAATGTGATCGCCCGACAAAACAAGTACGTACTCGGGGTTAAATCTATCAATAAACATTATGTTTTGATAAATTGCGTTTGCAGTTCCTTTATACCATTCGCCCGATTTTCCTTTGACATATGGAGGCAAAACATAAACGCCACCGTTGAGTCTATCTAAGTCCCACGGTTGTCCGTTTCCTATGTATTGGTTAAGCTCAAAGGGCTGATATTGAGTCAATACACCAATTGTATCAATCTGCGAATTAATGCAGTTAGATAGTGGAAAATCAATTATTCTATATTTTCCACCAAAGGGTACGGCAGGTTTTGCTACCTTGCTTGTTAAAACGCCAAGACGTGTTCCTTGACCGCCGGCTAAAAGCATTGCGACACATTCCTTGTTGTTTCTTGAGATCATTGTTATCCTCCTAATGTTATATGAAACAAATTTTTTTATATTGTCATTCTGAAAAGCGTTGTTCGAAAAACTAATTCGTTTTAATCACTTTGCACTTTTCTTGTTTTTTGAAGTTTCCATCTTTTTAGTAGCAGTTGTAGGCTTGGCTGTCTTTGGCTTAGTTGATACGTCTTTCTTTTTAGATTCAGCCTTAACTTCGGTTTTGGATTTTACATCTTCAACCTTAGTTTCAAGTTTCACCTCGTCAACCTTTTCTTCTGATGTTTGCTTAACTTCTTCTATCCTTGTTTTCTCTTGAACTCTTACAGGCTCGAAATAAATTGCATTGTATCCCTTTAAGTCAAAAGTGATATGGTATGGCTCGCCGTCAACTCCGCCGTCCTCTGCATGAACTATTCTACCATTTGCAAGAGGATAGTCGCCACCATAAATGTCGTCGAAATTGTCGATTATTACCCTATAATCGCATTTTTCGGGTACGCCTAACATAAAGCCTCTTCTAAATACAGGTGAGAAATTCAAAATATTAAATACGTAATTACCGTTGTTGCCTATACGCATAAACGATAAAATATTGCGTTTGTTGTCATTGACCGACAACCACTTAAAGCCCGAGTAGTCGGTATCTCTTTCAAACATTGCAGGATTATACTTATAAAGTGCGTTTAAGTCCTTGACATATCTCAATAATCCGCTATGTTTGGGATATTCAAGCAAATTCCAATCCAAACCCTTATTTTCGTTCCACTCGTTGAATTGTCCGAATTCGCCACCCATAAATATCAACTTTTTGCCCGGGTGTCCTATTTGATATGCAAGATAGGTTTTCAGGCTTGCAAACTTTTCGTCATAGTTGCCTTGTTGCTTGTTTATAAGCGAGCCTTTGCAATGTACAACCTCGTCGTGGGATAGCGCCAAAATATAATTTTCGTTAAACGCATAAACCAAAGAGAAAGTCATATTGTTATGTACCGCTTGCCTATATACGGGGTCGGTTTTTATGTATCTTAGGGTATCGTTCATCCAACCCATATTCCATTTAAATGTAAAGCCCAAACCGCCCATTGACGGAGCCTTGGTTACGCCTGCATACGAAGTCGATTCCTCGGCTATCATTTGCACACCGTAAAATCTCGTCATTATCGAAGAATTTAATTCTTGCAAAAAACTTACGGCTTCAAGGTTGATATTTCCACCATAGATATTCGGGATCCACTGTCCGTGTCCTCTGCCGTAGTCTAAGTAGAGCATACTCGAAACAGCGTCAACTCTTATTCCGTCCATATGGAATTTATCTACCCAATAGTGCGCACTGGAGATTAAGAAAGATCTAACCTCGTTTCTGCCGTAGTCGTAAACGAGAGTTCCCCAATCGGGATGCTCGCCTTTCTTGGGATCTGCATACTCATATAGTGGCTCGCCGTCAAATCGACATAAACCAAATTCGTCCTTTGGAAAGTGTGCAGGAACCCAATCCATAAATACGCCGATTCCCGCCTTATGACACTCGTCTACAAAATAAGCTAAGTCGTCGGGCGTGCCGTATCTAGAAGTTGGCGCATACATACCTGTGCATTGATAACCCCAAGAACCTGTAAACGGGAACTCGGTCAAAGGCATCAATTCAACGTGGGTATAGTTCATATCGACAAGATATGGTATCAACTCTTCGGCAAGTTTGCGATAATTATAGTAGTTACCGTCGGGATATCTACGCCAAGAACCTGCGTTGATTTCGTAAATATTCATTGGATTATTGTGTGGATTATATTGTTCCCTTTTTTTTATCCACTCTTCGTCATTCCAGTTATACCTCATTGTGTATAGTCTGCTTGCATTTTGAGGCGGAGTTTCGGAATGAATTGCATAAGGGTCGGCTTTAAGTACAGTTTTACCGAATTTTGTGGTTACTGCAAATTTATATCGGTCGTATTCACGTGCTTCGCAAATAAATGCTTCCCAAATACCTACCGATATTTTATTCATCTTGTGTGCGTTCATATCCCAGCCGTTAAAATCACCGACTACGGAAACGCTTTCAGCCTTAGGCGCCCAAACATGAAAAAGCCAACCGGCTTTGCCGTCAGCTTCAACGTATCTCGGGCACATTAACTTATAGGCTTCGTGGTTGGTTCCTTGGTGGAATAAATAAATAGGCATTGAATCATTTTCTAAAAGCATAAAAATTACTCCTTAACTTTTTAATACAGACATCGCTGTTTAAAAATAAAAGATAAATTTCTTTCTATGTTATATATTTTAACATATAATACGGGCTTTTGCAATATGCTAATTTAATAAATTTAATTAATCAACAAACGTTATGGATGGTCGACTTGACTATATTTTGCGTTTTTGGTTTTGTATGTGTCGCTGCGGATTCTTATTGCTTCACCATTTGTGTTGATTAAATATAGTTCGCTATTTATTCCCTCGATTCCTTTCGATATTAGCGTATATCCGTCGGTGTTGGTTAAGAGCTTACCGTCAATATCAACATTTTGATACGGAGTTCTTTTAACTTCTACGCTTTTCAATTTATAATCGCCTTGTTTTAAGCCGTAAATTCTTACTCTAACTCTATTGTTCGCCACATCAGCAAATAGGTAAATCGGATATTCTGTATTGTTTTCAAATATAAAATCGCTACTTGAAGAAACCATTGCGTCCCTTGATGGGGCAATATATTTAGGCGGATAGGAATGTCTTGACACTTTCTTTACCTTTAACCCCGACAAAAGAACAGCATTGTAAACAGTTGTTGCAAGTTGACAAACACCGCCACCTATACCGTCAACATATTCGCCGTCAATAATGATTTTTGCACTCTTGAATCCACGCTCTTGACTTCTTGCACCCACGGTATTATTAAATGAAAAAACTTGATACGGTCCTATTACCATTGAATTGATAAAAGAGCAAGCCAATTTTATATTGTGGTTGCGTGCGCTCGACGACTCTTTCAATGGCGTTTCAAAACTTGCTAAAAGCCTTGTTCTTGCCATTAGCGTCTTTATTGTAATTTCAGGTTCAACTTCTTTTAAATCAAGAGTTGCTTTTTCGCCGTCTAGGGCTTTTGCGATTTGAAGTGCAGCGTCATACCTATCGAAAAGCTTGCCGTTTTTCCCCTCGACATATTTGAATACTCCGTTTTTGCTTACACTTTGAGTTGCGTTTACGGGTTGGATTTCGTACTTAGTAAGTTCTCTAAAAAAGCCTTTTCCCAAAGAGAACGATATATAATCGAGAATTTTCTCGGGAGATAATCCGTCTTGAAGTTTGTTTTTCACAAAATCATAGTACGTAGTGCTTTTTTTAAGTACAATATCGCTCTCTATGGGAACTTTTATTAAATATTTTATTCCTTCGATACTAATTTCAATTTCCTTTTCGTTTAAAGCAAACGCCGTACTCGAGGAATAAAGAAAAAATGTAAAAACAAAAATAATTAGTAGCAAAATTAACGCTTTTTTCATATGTTTAGTATGTTATTTCGATTTTATTTTATTAATAGAATAGCAAATCCTTGAAATGAACGTTAAGATAGTGTATAATACTGTTAAATCATAATCAAGCACTGTCGAAGAATCTACGCCATAATGAATTGCAACCTAATGGTTTCATGAATTAAGCATAAGCTCTCTAATTGACTTACCCTGAAGGAACAAGGATTAGATTCTTCTACTTCGCTAAAAAAGACGTTATATGGCGGTCGTAATGACATTGTATGATGCTCAAAATGATATTTTGGACGGTCGTGATGACATATACAAACAAAGGAGTAATTTATGAGAAAAATAGGAATTGTAGTTGCAATGAATAGAGAATCCGCACTTTTAGAAATTTTTAAGTCGTACACAGAAGAGAAGTTTTGCGGTATTCCATTCTATATATTCAAAGCTGAAAACAACACGATTGTTTTAACTACCTGCGGGATTGGTGAAGTTGCCGCTGCATCCGCCACCTCTATTCTCATTAGCCATTACGGAGTCGAAGAAATAATCAACTACGGTTTTGTCGGTTCGCTAAAACACGACTTGCCGATTAATGCCGTAATTGGTGTAAATTCGGTTATACATACCGATGTCGACTTGACTGCTTTTGGTTCGGCTCTCGGGCAGTACGACGGTAGAAATGAAGTAGATTTCAAGCCAAATGCAACGCTGACCGAGAATATATTGGGCAAAAATAGTCACTTTGGCAGACTTGCATCGGCGGATAAATTTATTTCGGACGGGAAAAGAAAAGCAGCCATTGCCAAAGATTTTTCGGCTGATATTTGCGACATGGAAGGCGCAGGTATAGCTGTCGTTTGCACGCGTTCAGAAATTCCCTTTGCACTTATCAAAGTTGTTGTCGACGGAATTGAAGACGACTGCACTCAAACGTTTGAAACAAACAGCGTTTTCGGGGTTGACGGCGCAATCAAGAAAATTGCCGAATACATAACCAAATAAAATGAATACGATTTTACACGAAAACGAAAGACTTGACGATTTAGGTAACGGCTTGTCAATAATACAAAGTCCCGACGATTATTGTTTTACTTCTGATTCGGTACTTCTTGCGAACCTTGTGCAAACCTCTACTAAAAACACGGTAATCGATTTATGTAGCGGTTCGGGAATAATCGGCATTTTAGTAAATGAAAAGGTTAAGCCCAAACAAACTATTTGCGTTGAATTGCAAGAATATTTGTGCGATATGGCAAGAAGAACTATTGAGCTTAACGATCTTCAAAATATCACCGTTGTTAATGCGGATATTACCACGGTTCACACTATACTTGGTAGGGAAATAGCCGATACGGTTATTGCCAATCCACCTTATTATCGCCTAAACGAAGGCAATATTTCGGATAACGAAAGAATTGCCATTTGTAGGCATGAAATCAAGCTCGATTTAAAAAAATTGATTTATTCCGCAAACAATTTACTCAAATATGGGGGCAGATTTTATGTGGTTTATCGTGCGGATAGGCTTGCGGAATTAATTACAGAACTCAGTTTAAACAAGCTTGAACCAAAAGAAATAATATGCGTTAAGCCAACGGCGGAAAAACAGGTCGATACCGTTTTAGTCGTCGCAAAAAAAGGCGCGGAAAAGGGTGTTCGAGTAAATTCTTTCTTACGCCAAGACATAGAAAACGACTATTCGATTTTAAAAAAATAGGCAAACATTCTGCCAGCACTAATACTTTGGGACAAATTATAAATAATCCTTAAAAAACCATTTATGTGTTAAAACTTATATTAAAAATCATAAGTTTTGATTTAAGAATATTCTGCCCCGACTGTACCAAAGTACGAAGTAAATTTTAAGGATAAAACACAAAGAAATAC
>CALYRM010000017.1 GCA_945482995.1 uncultured Clostridia bacterium
CTTCGCTTATTCCTGATTCACTCCACAGTAGTTAAAGCTGATGACCTTCGTTATTAAAATATAAATAGGGAATTTATATAGGATTATAAGGGGGAAATTGTTTCTTTGTTTACGTATTTTGAGCGAATCTGGCTAAATGCCTCAAAACCAATCAGTTAAAAAAATTATGTGTAAACAATAAATTTTCCTTTGTTTACTATCAGCCTCCGCGCCATTTATAATAAAATGCCTTTTAGCGCGTATATTTATATATAAATGCCCACTGACAGCGCTATTTATATATAATTTCACTGCCAACATGCATTTATATATAATTGCCCGCTGGCCAAGTTATTTATATATAATGTATATTAGCAGTAAAATTATATGCAGAGCATGATAACAATCGAAGGAATAAATGTCGATTTAAACGCGCCGGCAAGCGCGCTGAAAACGAATTGGGCCTTATTCACAGTGGAATTTGAATATGACTGCAAAATGCTGGTGTGCCACACGCTTAACGGCCCTGTGCTGAGCGGCATTAAAAAGCTGGTAGCCCAAGTGCTAAAAGGCAAAACGGCCGATTTAGAATTGCGCCGCGCGCTGGCGGCAAGCCGGTATATAACCGTGGATATATTAAAGAGCCTGGCCGGCGAGGACATGCCCGAAGGGGAAAAAGAGGATATTCTGCTAAAAGAGAAATACAAGCTCATAAAAAGGCACAATACATATTACCCGCGCGGCTATAATATGCTTACTGGCAAGCTCACGGGGAAAAAAGAGCATGAGTGCGCCCGCGCCTTATATGCCGAACTGGCCAAGGAGATAGACGCCCAGCTCTTGCACAGCCCCGCCGCCCTGAATACACGCCGCGGCCGGCCCGGGAAAACAGTGCATAAATATAACGCCGTGACCGGCCTTTATTTAGCGACATACGGCTCGGTGAAAGAAGCCGCCGCAGCCACTAACACGAGCCCGAGCAACATAAGCGCATGCTGTAATGACAAGCTCGGCAAAAAGACAACCGGCGGTTTCAAGTGGTCTTATGAAAGGAGCATAGAATTTATAAATTAAAATATCATGAAAACCGATAAAATAGCGCAGGAGCTCGCTGGCATACTGCCTGACAGCCAGGCGGCCGCCGGCATATCTGCTCCGGACATGTCAAAACTCGTGGAGCAAGAAGCAATTCGGATTAAATCTAAGCAAGAGGCGAAAGAGCTGGCTCTCATCAAGTACAAGGAGAAGCAGAAGCTCAAGAAACTTGAGGCGAAAGAGCAGAAGCGCCAATCGATAGCAGAAGAGCTCGGCATTCCAGAAGTGCCTGCCGGCCAGACTGAATTACAGGCGAGGCGCATAGCGGAGCAGCAAAAGCGAGTTGAGGCCGTCGAGGCGCTTGAGGCGCAAACCGTGGAGCCGCTTGAAATATCCGGGCTGGCAAAGCGCGGCGCGTGCAGCCCGTCGTCCGTGCGCTCGGCCCTCCAGTTGCAAGGCACGTCCCGCCCTGAAGTGGTAAAACTGCTTACCAATTTGAATATCAACCTCAGCGTCCAGCTCACAAAGCATGATACCGCAAACTTGCTCGCGTGCCTTTTGACATGCAATGAGGCCCAGCTTGCGGCTTTATACAATAATAAGAAAATACCTATCGCTATTAAGACAGTTATAAAGCGGCTGCAAGAGGACGCGAAATTTGGCAATATGGAGACAATCGAGAAGCTTTGGGACCGCGTTTTCGGAAAAGGCCAAATGCAACTTGACTTGCCCGAGCAGCAACAGCTCCAGACTGGCATTATACCCAACACGCCCGTGAGCCGAGAGGCGTATATAATCATAAGAGACACCTTGTTAAAGTAAATTATATGGATTCACTGAAAACGATGCAAGAAAAGGCCATAGACACGACAAAACCGGGCACTGTGAACCCAAAAGAGCTTTTGCGTCTCGAGCTGTTGTCGTCATTCGAGAAATACACGAAGGCCATGTTTAAATGCCAATACCACAGGAGTTTTATTGTGGCCGAGCATCATAGGCAGATGTTTAAGGCCCTCCAGGATGTCGTCGACGGCAAATGCCGGCGGCTCATAATCAATATAGCCCCGCGTTACGGTAAAACTGAGCTTGTTATCAAGTCATTTATAAGTTGGTGCTTCGCGTTAAACCCGAAATGCCGGTTTTTGCACTTGTCTTACTCTGACATGCTCGTGAATGATAATTCCGAGACGATAAGGAATATTATGCAAGAAGAGTTATATAAGGCGCTTTTCCCAAATTCAGCCCTGGCCGCTGAAAAAGGCTCGGCTAAGCGCTGGAAGACTAAGGCCGGCGGCGAGCTTTACGCGGTGTCTACTCAAGGCCAGGTTACAGGCTTTGGCGCGGGTAATGTCGACATAGACCCGGAGGTTGACAAAATGGACGGCGGCAATGACGTGTTCGTGTTCGACGACCACGTTAACGACATGCTCGGCATGATTGGCGCCACCACTAATATTTTCCAGGGCGCTATCGTGATTGACGACCCTATCAAGCCCGAAGAGGCCGAGTCAGATTTGGTGCGCGAGCGCATCAACACGCGTTTTGAGAATACAATACGTAACCGCGTCAATTCACGCAATACGCCGATTATCATAATAATGCAGAGGCTCCATGAGCATGACCTTTGCGGCTATTTGCAAGAAATCGAGCCCGGCGAGTGGTCCGTCTTATCGCTCCCTGTTATCCAGACAGACCCCGAGACGGGTGAAGAGCGCGCGCTTTGGCCAATGAAGCACACGCTAGAGGAACTGTATAAAATGCGCGAGATAAACCCGCTTATTTTTGATACGCAGTATATGCAAGACCCGGCACCAAAAGAAGGGCTTATGTATGACGGCTTCAGGACTTATAAAATAGAAGAGCTCCCGGCAGGCACGAAAGCACTCCAGAGATGGAATTACACAGATACCGCCGACACTGGCGCTGATTACCTGTGCTCAATCTGCTTTATTAACACGCCTGAATATTGCTACGTAACTGATATTCTGTTTACAGACGCGCCTATGGAGGTAACTGAACCTAAACAGGCTGAGATGCTGGCCAGGAATAACACGGCGGAAGCCTTGATAGAGTCAAATAATGGAGGCCGCGGGTACTCGCGCAATGTAAAGCGCATATTACGCGCCGAGTTGCATAATTTCAAATGCGCTATTAGGACATTTACACAGACTGAGAACAAAAAAGCGCGTATTTATGCCGCGTCTGCCAATGTCCAGAGTGATATTTTATTTCCTGAAGACTGGGAACGGAGGTGGCCTAAATTCCATAAGGCGCTTATGGCGTACCGTAAAGACAATAAACGGAAAAACCAGCACGACGACGCGCCAGATTGCTTGACTGGCGTATATGAGATGCATGCTAGGAAAGGCGGCCGCAAAAAAATACATTTAAGAAATTGATTTCTGATTGAGAGCGGGTGCTAAAAATGCGTGTTACTTATAAAAATATTCAGTGCATTAGCGCGGTTTATAAAAAAATTTAGTATATTTGTACCGTGGAGGAGCTTAGTAATATAAATAATATAGCATAAATAATTATGGGATTGAATTGTGGATGCCCCGCAGGGGCGCATATCGCAGACCTTGAGATTGCGGAATGCAAGGAGAGCATGGGCCAAATTCAAAAGGTGGCATTTCAGCGCATTTATAAAACCGCCGGCCTGAAGAATAGTGTAACTAACCCTACTAAAAAAGCGTCATTTTCTGCCATGTTCTCGGCAGCTGACGGCACAAAAATGACAATTTCTCCGTATATTCAAGGCCCGACTTCAGAGCCTGGGGCCGCCCGGACATTTGGCGGCGGAAATCAGACGCTCGGCGGCATTGAGATAACAATCGGCCGCGAGCCGACCACATTCTCGGCAACTATCTATCAGGAGAGCCAAAAGACAATTGCGCAGCTTAAAACGTATATGTGCGAGGAAATTGGCGTTTGGCTGATTGACGAAAATGGCAATATTGGTTGCCTCGTGGATGACCAAAACGAGCCTTCTGAATATTACCCTATTCCTATTGGCAAATTTTTTGTTGGCGATAAAAAGCTCGGTGGCTTCGAGGAGCCTGACAGCAATACGATTGAGTGGTCATTTTATCCCAACTGGAGCGATAATTTCTTCATCATTAAGCGTGACACTCTCGACTTTAACCCGCTTACCGATTGGGTTAATTCTTCTTCTGCCGGTGCTTAAATTTTTTAGCCATGAGGAAGAAAAAAGAGCAAACTATAACACTCGTTGTGCCTAAATATAATATCCGGCAGGAGTTCGGCATTACACATGCCGAACGCTTGCTTGATATGGGCCCCGTTATAAATGGCGGTTGGGAACTGCCTAAGGACAGCGATTATATTTACGACGAAGAGAATGGCCTTAGAATTAAATCAGATAAAGCAAATTCTGCAAAAACCGACTAAACGCCGGATTATTCAGAAAGCTGTAAATATGCAACGCCGGCTCAGGTTCCACACTGAGACGAATGTTGCCATATCTGATATTAATCAGCCTACGACTTTATTTCTGGATTGGGTCAGGCAGCTACTACCAAAGGATAAATTTAACGTATTCCTTCAGTTGTTTAGGTTTCCCTTGCCAACCCCGGCCGTAGTTGAAGATGTTTATCGAGAGCTTGAAAGAGTTTTCTATAGCCGGAATTCATCTAGCTCATATCAGTTCACTGACCCAGAATTTGCAGAAGATTGGGCCCAGTACAAAAAGAATAACCTTAATGAGCCTGATATATGGAAAACGACCGGCTGGAAAAAAATGCAGGCGTCGCCAAATAGTATTTTGGTAATAGACATACCCCGCGTGCAAAAGGCCGCAAGGCCTGAACCTTATTTTTATTGGCTTGAGATAAGCGCCGTAATCGATTATCAGACTTCCGGGCTTGATGAAAATTTATTTGATTGGCTTATTTTTAAGCAGCCTGGTAATACTATCGCCGTATTTGATGACACTTATATAAGAGTGTATCAATTGAATGAAAAAAATGAGGTTCAGTCGCTTATTTCAGAGGCTAAGCACGATTTAGGGTATTGCCCAGCTCGTTTTTTCTGGTCAACACCACTTAATGAGAAGAATAAAGACCTTAAGAAAAACCCGATTGCTAAAGAATTATCAAATTTAGATTGGTATTTATTCTTCTCATTATCTAAGCGGCATTTAGATTTGTATGCGCCGTACCCTATCTATAGCGCGTATGAAGCTGACTGTAATTTCGAGAATAATGAGACAGGCGATTATTGCGACGGCGGTTTTTTGCGGAATGCCGCAGGCGAGTATAAAATTCTCAATGACGGAACCGTTGAAAAATGCCCTTGCTGCAGTGAAAAGCGCATAGCCGGCCCTGGCTCATTTTTGGAGGTTCCTATTCCTAACCAATCTGAGGGCATTGCCGATATGCGCAACCCTATCCAGATTACTACTATTGATAAGGATTCGCTTGACTACAATGTTAATGAGTGCACGCGCCTTAAAAATGATATTATTATTTCGATCGTTGGCTCGGGAGGCACTGTGAGCGAGAAAGAGGCTATTAATGAGACTCAAGTAACAGCGAACTTTGAAAGCAAAACATCAGTTTTAAACGCCCTGAAAACTAATTTTGAGCTGGCTCAAAAGTTTGTAGAGGAAACAATTTGCAGGCTGCGGTATGGGGACGCATTTATATCGTTGTCGGTGAATTGGGGCACTGAGTTTTATGTCTTCACAGCGGCAGAGCTATACGCCAAATATAAGCAGGCGAAAGACAACGGGGCGTCAAATTCTGAGTTGGACGCCATAGCCCAGCAAATTCTAGAAGTTGAATACCGGAATAACCCGTTAGTGCTTCAGCGAATGCTCATATTAAAGCAAATAGAGCCTTATCCGCATAAGACATTGGACGAGGTATTAAAATTGTATGAAAAAGGATTATTAGATGAAAATCAGGTAAAACTTAAGATAAATTTTATTAACTTAGTTGAAAAGTTTGAGCGCGAAAATATTAATATAATAGAGTTCGCGTCAAATAAGCCAATGCGGGATAAAATAGATATTATAAATAAAAAATTATTAGAATATGCTACAAAAATTGGAGCCTCAGAAACTGCGGTCGCTCAGCCTCGAGGAAATTAAATCTTATAAAAATAAAGCTGAAGAGCGCAAAGCAAGTTTGGAAACGGCTAAAGCTAAAGGCGGAAAGGCCTGGACGGATAATTTGCAGGAAGAGCTTAATGAAATTGCTCTTTTTATTGTGGATATTGACGACGTTATTGAAGAGAAAGAGAAATCGCCAGCGCCGAAGGCCTCAGCTAATTATATTGTTAAGCCCGGTACTGAAAAAATGGTGCATTTGTCCATTGTACGCGGCCGCAGGTTTAACCCACTGACTGGCGAAGAAGAGTCGCCGGCCTATACGCAAATATTTACTTTTGCAGAGTGGCAGCTTTTTAAGAAAGCATATAAGGGCCTTGGTTATACAATTATGTCTGTTTTGCACGACCCGTATAACGACGCTTCGGAGTTGGTACAAAAATAATTAATGCAAAAATAAAGTTATTATGCTGACAATTGAAATGCTGCGGCAGAATTCGGCCTTTGCAAGCCTTAGTGATGATGTGCTGAGCGCGATTGCTGAAATGTCGAAAAATGATGAAAACGCCGTTGTAAATACCAAAATTGGGGCATTGCATGGGCAATATGACGCCGATATTCTGGGAATTACCGGCATCAAAAAGAAAGACGGTGAAAAGAGTTACGATTACGCAAAGCGCGTGCTCGGTGAATATAAATCTAAAATAGAGACTGCAAAAACAGTACAGGCCCAGTTGACTGCGGCTCAAGCGCAAGTTGCAGAGCTTCAATCCAAACTTGAAAAAGGCGCGGGAGATGAAACGCTTAAGCAGCAGCTGAAAGACGCAAAAACTCAGGCAACCCAGCTTCAGGCCCAACTCCAGGCAAAAGAAACTGAATTTAACACGAAGAAAGCCGAGTTTGATAAAGCCATTAAAGACACTCATATCGATTACGCTTTCCAGGCTGCCACGGCAGGGCTGAAATTTAAGAATGGCATTACTGAGCCTATTCAAAAAACTTTGCTTAATGCTGCAAAAGCTGAAATTCTTGCAAAAGGAACTCCTGATTTTATTGATGACGGCCAAGGAGGCAAAAAGCTAGTTATTCGCGGGGCTGACGGCAATGTCCTTAATAACCCCAAGAATAACCTTAACCCATACACCGTGCAGGAACTTATAATGGAGACATCGCTTAAAGATGTAATTGACACAAATCGCCAACAGACAGGCGGCGGCACGCAGGCTTATAAGCTTGATACGGCCAACGCTGGTGGAACTCTGGATTTATCAAGTGCCAAAAATCAAGTAGAAGCCGATAAGGTTATTGAGGCGCATTTGCTCGCAAATGGCTTAACCCGAGATTCACAAGAATTTGCGGCCCAGTCAATGCAGCTGAGAACTGAAAATAATGTAGCAAATTTGCCCATTCGATAAATATTAGTAATTTAAACAGTTAAAATTAAAAGTTATGAGCCTGGTTCTAACACGCATTCAAAACCTCCGCGCAAATTCTAACCTTGACAAGTTTGAATATCGCCCGAGCAGGTACGGCGCGCTAAATGCTTTTATGGCGCAATCAGAAGACCCCACCGGAATTCTTACCGAAGAGCTTAAGCAA
This sequence comes from uncultured Clostridia bacterium, assembly GCA_945482995.1. GTDB lineage: Bacteria > Bacillota > Clostridia > Christensenellales > CAG-1252 > RUG14300. The sequence continues at coordinate 7,685 of CALYRM010000017.1, forward strand.
AAAGCAAGGACGTCTATTGGTAATACTCTAGAGACGCCCGTAATTGATTATGACGCTGATATTACTATTGGCAGCACCCGCACGCTAACCATTGCTGACAGCGAGAACACGTCCAGAATGGTTCAAATTACATTTGCAACTTACGCGTGGGGCTTTACAATTACGCCGGCAATGTATATGAACAATGAGGTTAGCATTCAAAAGGACTTCGAAACTAAGATGATGAAATACATCTATGCTTTCGCAAAGAAGCTCGATGAGGCGGCCCTTGCAACTCTTGCGGCAAATAAAACTCAGATTCTGAAAAACCCACTGCTTTACGATTGGTCCTCTGGCGCAGTAAATGCAAAATGGACTGAGCGTGAAAATGTATTTGGCGACCTTGAAGTAATGATGGGCGCAAATGATTTCTACGGGCAGCTGCATATTGTTGGCGACCCCGGCGTAGAGTCGATTATGCGTAAATTGCAGCAGCACGGTCTTTATAATGACGTGAATAAGCAAAACGAGTTTGGCACGAAGATTGTCCATTTGACTAATAACATTGCTGCTGCCGGCGGCAAATATGCTCAGGGCTATGCAGTTAATGCCGGGTCCCTTGGGTTGCTGGCGCGTTTTGAGCGTGATTGCTTGCTCGGAACAGTTTCTGGCGACGGCCACGAGTGGGGCATTGCTACTTTGCCGCTGCTTAATATGCCTGTCGGTACCTATTTCTACGATTCTGTCGGCGATTATAGCACTATCGCAGGGGCAGCAACTGCTGATATGGTCCGTACGCGCAAAGAGCATTACGGCTTTGCTGTTGATGTAGCATTTTTGACCGCGTATAATAGCGCGCCTGAAACGCTTGCAAGCCCAATTTTGGCATTTAACGTATCTAGCGAGGGCGCAGCCTATGCTAAGCCTGTAACTGTTGTTTCTTAGCCCGTTAATCAACAGTAATTTCTAAGTTGTTATTAGCTTTGGTAGGGGTGCATTGGGCTTATTAGCCGCAATGGCCCCTATTTTTAAAATAGAAAATTATGGTCAGGGCAAATGATGTACAAGATAAGTTATTGCACCTTATTGGATGGGAGCAAAATTATGACACCTCAGATTTAAAGATTTCTGAGGCATTAACCGTAAGCGAAAGCGGTTTATTTTTTCAGCAGATTCATCCGCTGTTGACTTTGCAAAATATGTCATGTATTGCCCCAGATTTTAAAAATACTGTCTTTCCAGAGTATAACCCGGAAGAGGAATACAGTAAAGGCAATGTTGTGAATTATCAAGGAACTCAATATAAGGCCTTGCAAAAATCACAAAACCGGCAACCTGATATTGAGCATGAATATTGGGTAGAAACTAACTTATTTTCAGAGTGGCTAGAAAATAAAACAAAAGCAAGCATTCAAAAAGCCATTGTTAGATATTGTAATGAAAAAACAGCCGAAGGGACTAATAAGCCATTGTGCGAAAGCCGCACCTTATTTGACGGTACCGGCCGGCTAGTCGATACCGTGAAAAATCGAAAAAATCTAGTAGGTTTTGAAATTGTCCCAATAAGGGCTAAAGGCGTAACAACAAAGATAAATAAAATCGGCCTCCAGTTTACTAAGGCCGGAGAATATACTTTGTACCTTATGCATTCAAGCATGAGCTCGCCCGTTAAAACAATAAAATTGACTAAAACCCGCGATAATAGCGCCGAATGGTTCACAGTTAATGACTTATATTTGCCATATCAAGGAGAAAATAATGACGCGGGAGGAAGTTGGTATTTGTGTTATTTCCAGAGTGAACTTCCTGAGGGCAGCCAGGCCATACGTAAAAATAAAGACTGGTCAAAAGAGCCGTGTGGCTCGTGTTCGCGTAATGAGTTGCTCGCGTGGCGCGCTTGGTCCAGATACATTGAAATTCATCCGTTTTTCATGAATGAGGAGCTTATAAGTGCGGAAAATGACGGCCCATGCTTGTGGGATATTGAAAAAAATCAATATACTTATGATAATAACTACGGGCTCAATTTAGAAGTTACAATAAGTTGCGATATTACGGACTTTATAATTGAACAAAGAATGGCATTTCAAGATGTAATTGCCAAGCAAGTAGCTGTTGATATGCTGCGCGAATTTGCATATAATGCCAATGTAAGGACAAATAGGCACTCAATTAATGTTTCTCGCCTTGATATTCTCTACGAAATAGATGGAGATTCTTCCTCTATGAAAAAATCAGGCCTGAGCTATCAACTTGAAATGGCATTTAAGGCTATTAAGTTAAGCACTTCCGGAGTTGATAGGGTATGCTTGCCATGTAAAAATAACGGCGTAAAATATAGAACTGCATAAAATGGCAATAAATCGATATAATGCTACGCTTCGCAATCTAGAGTATAGGTTGCGTAAATTCAAAGACAGCTTGCCTATGCTATTAGAGGGCATTATACGTGATAAAGAAAGCGTAATTGTGTCAGCTATAGCGGATGACCAGCTATTTCGCCGCGGTATTAATGGCAAAGGCATTAAGATAATGAGTTATGCCCCGTATACGCCCACGACTATCCGCATAAAGAAAAGGAAAGGCCAGCCTACTACAAGAGTTACGTTGCGAGATACTGGAGACTTTCACAAATCTATGTTTGTGGTGTTTGATTCTGAAGGCTTTTATATAACAGCCACAGATAAAAAAACGCCGAGCCTTGTTGAAAAATATGGGGGAGAAATTTTTAGACTGACTGATAAAAATTTAACAAGAATAGTCAGGTCGCACGTAAGGAAAGAACTCGTAAAACGAATAAAACGGATAATGAAAAAATGAAAGAAAGTTCCGCACAAATACGATTTAAGGAAAACCCGGTGCTGCTTGATAAGGTGCTGCAGGATATGCAAAAAGCATTTATGGATAAACTCAAATGGCTTAATTATGCATTTGGCAGGGCTTATAAACTTGTAGAACACCGCCCAGACGGTGGAAAATTTATTTACCCGGCAATATATAATGGCAATGGCGAATATTTGTCGCTTTTGCCTAATGACAACTTCGGCAATTTTTCGTGGTTTGATATTTATGACCCACAAAAAATTACAGAAGTAGTACAATCATTGCCACAGTATACTTTTGACGGCGCAATTATCTTTTGGTATAACCTCAATAGCATTTATGAAGATGAAACTGTAATGCACACTGAGGAAGTAAAAGATGAAATTATGCAAGTACTGACCACTCCAGGATTTATCACTTCGGCGGGTAAATTAACTATAAATAATATATACGAGTGCTTTGAAAATATTTACAGGGGCTATTCAATTGAAAAAATTTATAATAACTTTACTTATAAAGGTGAGGGCATACAGGACATTGATAAGCAATTTTTTATGTACCCGTACGCAGGAATACGAATTGAATTTACTTTAACAACGCGAGAACTATGCAGGCGATAAAATTTTTGGTGGTAATGCTGCCGGCACTAATAATTGTAGCTTTAGCAGCAGCTTTTATTATTTTGCTGATTGGAAAACTGGGCATACGCGATGAAATAATTGCTAAGGCCCCTAAGTTCATTTCCAGATTATTTGATTGCGATTTTTGCTTAAGTTTCTGGGTAGCAATTATAATAGCGGTCGTTATCGCTATTATATTTAATAGCATATATTTTGCATTAGTCCCTATTATATCAACCCCAATAACCCGCGTTTTGATATGAAAGCATTAGTAATCAATAAAAAAATAGTAAAGGTTTATGACAGCATAGACGAAATGCCTATAATTAATTTCCAGAAATACAATAAATACTTGCTTATTGATTCTGGAATAGGCTCGGATGCTGATGACATTGACGCCCATATAGCTCATATCGCGAGATATATAAAGAATAATGACACGAAAAAAGCATTGCAGGAATTGCAAAATATGCGGCAAAATATGCACATGATAAACAGCGAAATATCGCCGAGATATTTGGCATTTGCGGCGCTTATTCATAGCATAGACGGCAAAGAAGTTAATGACTTGTCGGATGATGGGCTAAAGGCTATGCTTACCGAGCTTAAAAAAATAAAGCACTCGCGTGTAATGGATTTTTTAATCTGGCTAAAAAAAAAATAACTTTTGAGCTTGAAATGTATTTCCCAGAAGATTTTGTAAATCCAAAGGAAAAAGACGCGTATGACAAGCTAAAACAGAGAACGCTTTTGGTATTAGATTCTGTAATAACTGGAGCAGATAATAAAAAACAAATAGAAACTATAGATGCTTTGATGTTTGGGATGCACACGCCAAAGCAATATGCCGGAAGCGGGTCGGTTGAAATAAAATATGATAAGCAATTTGAGAACACTTGTTTTTTAATAGCCCAAAAAACAAGTATGGACGCCAAAAAAATGACTGTACTACAATTCTATAACACTGTAAATAATATAAAGCAGCAAATAGAAGCAGAGAACAAGAGCGTAAAGCGCCATAAAAGATAAAATAAAGGTTATGACTGAGGACAAAATAAGATACAGTGACATAATAGAGCCTGACGACTCAATTGAAAAACTTGTTAAGCAACTTAGCGAGCTTAATCAATCGTATGAAAAATTAGTAAACACCATTAAAGTAGATGCAGATAAGGTTGTACAGTCGCTCAAATCAGTTAGTGGAGCCACAAGCGAAGGGCGCAGGACGATTGACGAAGCCGCGCAGTCCTCATCACGACTTGAAAGAGCTCAAAATGAGTTAAAGACGGCGCTATCTGACACAGGTAAGCAGATTATTCAACTGAAAGCGCAAACAGCTGCCGCTAATAAAGCGACGGCCGAGCAACAGCGCTATATGCAGCAGGCTGAAACATCGTACAACCGGCTTAATTCTGATTTGAAACAAGCCGTCGAGCTGTATAAGTCGCTGACTGCGGCCGAAAGGGCTGATAGCCAGATGGGGCAGCAGCTGCTTAATGATATTCTTAATTTGACGAAGCAGGTTAAGGCTCTTGATGACCAGATGAAACCCCATGTCAAAACATTATCCGAAGTAGAGAAAGCCGAGCAACGGTTAGCATTTCTGCAATCGGATGAGGGCAAAAGGTTACTTGACTTAAAAGCCAAAATTGCAGAAGTAACAGCCGCCAGAAAGCAACAAAGCGCGGCTACTAGTCCTTTAGCGCAAGCTCAAGAGAAGCTAGCTTATGCAAAATCTGAAGAAAATAAGCAGCTTAAACTTTATTCAGCCCAGATACAAGAAGCAAACCGGATTGCGCAATTACAAGTTACCATTGCTAATTCCGCAGAAGGCTCATATAATAGGCTTTCAGCGCAATATGCTCTGAACAAAATAAAACTTAACCAAATGTCTCAAGCTGAAAGAGAAGCCGCAGACACTGGTAAAAAGCTAGAGACCGAGACAAATGAAATATACCAGCAGATGATAAAGTTGCAGGAGGCAACCGGCAATCATAGGCTGTCTGTTGGTAATTATGAAAAGGCGTGGGACGGATTAGGAATATCGGTTAAGCAGGTTGTACGAGAATTGCCAGCGGCTGCTGTTTCGCTTAATACATTCTTCTTAGGTATATCGAATAACCTACCTGTATTAATAGATGAAATAAATAAGCTCCGCGCGCAAAATAAGGCCCTCCAGGCAGAAGGTAAGGCTACAGTGAGCGTGGCTAAATCTTTATTTAAGGCTTTCTTTAGCTTTAATACGCTTATGATGGTCCTTATTACGCTATTTTCGACGTGTGGCAAGCAAATTATTGAGTGGGTAGGCCGTTTATTTAAGGGCAAAGAGGCTGCGCTTTCTTTATCCAAAGCCATTGACGACGTAGCCACTGAGCTCGAGAGTACAAACGCAAATTACGGCGATAATATTACTTCTTTGAAAAAACTTCAAGAAGAATGGAAAGGGCTTAAAACAACTGCTGAAAAAAATCAATGGATTAAAGATAATAAATCGGAATTCGATAAACTCGGCATCGCCGTTAATGGTGTAACAGATGCGGAGAATATATTTGTAAATAATACTGAAGTTGTAATTAATGCCCTTAAGCTCAGGGCTAAAGCCGCGGCGGCCCAAAAATTGGCAGCCGAGAAATATGAAGAGGCGCTAATAAAGCAAAATAAGGCAGAAATAGAAGCTAGCAGAGGCCCGTCCAGTGGAGACAGGGCATCGGCTTTTGTCATTACGCAGGGCGGCGCAAGAATGCCCGGCGAGGCGGCATTGCAAGTTAATGCTCTGGAAAATGCCGAGCAGATAACTGCGCAGCGCTTTGAAGAGCGAATTAAGGCCCTCAAGGAAGAAGCAACAGCAGCTGAGCAAGACGGAGACGCATATTTTAATCTCGCGCAAAGTTATGAAGAGACCGCTAATGCCGTATTAAGAAGTGCCAATATATCTACGTCGAACAAAACTACTACTACTACCAGCGGAAAACAGCCGCAGGACCTGACTAATATTATTAATGAGAATGATATAAAGATTAAAAAAGAATATGAAGAGAGTGTAACAGCTTTATTAAAAGATGAATTTGCTAAAAGGCGAAAAGCCGCGGCTGACCGCGTCCAGGATGAAAATGCTAAGCTCCGCGAAATGTATCGCCTCAATGAAGAGTATGTTAAAAATGTAAATGGGAAATATAAGGAACTTACAGAGGACCAAAAAAAGCAAATCGATAAACAGCAAGAGCTTATTACAAAAACTATTGCTAATAATCTGCAAGCCCTTAGCCTCCAGTTGCAACAAATTCAGAATGAGCAAAAAGCCGCGTCTCTGCGAATACAGCGCAATGCGATAAATCCAACAGACACTAGCGCAGCGGCAGGCGCTGCCCAAAATCAAGAATCTGTTGTAGCAAGCAAAGTGACAGTTACGCGCGATGCGTCTCAAATGGAAGCGTCATTAGCGGAAGAGCGTAAGCTCTTGGAGGATAACCTTATTATTGAATATAACTTAATATTAGATACTAATAAAAAATTAAAAGAAGCAGGAGATAGCCAGGCCCGTTCTGAGGAAGAGATACTTATTGAACTCAATAAGAAGAAGCTCGAATTGTGGAATAAATATGACCAAAAAATATTAGACGCGAGAGCGCAAGACATAGAGGACCAGCTTGAGCTTGTTAAAAAAGGCAGCGATGAAGAGCTTCAGTTAATGCTTCAGCAAAATGAAGTGCGTAGGCAATTAGCTTTGTCACAAAATGCGGCTAAGCCGGCAGAACAGCAAGTTAGCACGGGCGTAATAAACGCAAAATTTGATAAGTCCGCGGCTCAGGTTAAAGGGTCATTTCAGATGACTTCTTTCGATGAGCAGCAGGCTCTTGACGAGGCAATATTTAATGAGGTCAAGCGCACAGAAACTGAAATAACTAGGTTTAAATTAGAGCAAGAAAAATCTCGTTGGCTTGAGCAAATACGTTTGGCGGAGGCCGGCGAATTAAATTGGAGCCAAACACAAATTGACGCAGCCAAATCAACAGTAAAGGGCATAGAGCGTGAATTGTCAGGGCTTGATGATTTTACAAAAAGCATCGGTGAAAAGGGCTTAGACAACACTCTGCTTGAGAAACTCGGATTTGATGATAGCCAAATTAGCGCTATGCAGGACGCGGTAAATACTGTTGTTGAGCAATTGCAATCTATCGCAGACGCAGAGGTTGAATTGGCCGAACAGGCTGTAGAAGCAGCTGAAAAACGCACAGAAGCTGCGCAAAGCGCGTATGACGCGGAAGTCGAAGCCCGTAATAATGGCTATGCTAATAACGTGGCGACGGCTAAGCGAGAACTCGAGCAAGAAAAGAAAAATCAGCAAGATAAGCAAAAGATGCTTGAGGCCGCCCAAAAACGCCAGGAAACGCTCAATACAGTTGTGCAGGCGTCTTCGCTTATAACGGCGTCAGCTAACTTATGGAGCGCATTCTCGTCAATTCCATTTGTCGGCCCAGCCCTTGCATTAGCTGCTATCGCCACAATGTGGACTTCATTCGCAGTGGCTAAGGTTAAAGCAAAGCAGGTTACGGCGAGCAAATCCGATGAGTATGGAGAGGGCGGCCTTGAATTCCTCGAGGGCGGTTCTCATGCTTCTGGGAATGATATTGACTTAGGCGTTGATAACAAAAAGAAGCATAGGATGAGAGCCGAAGGCGGGGAAGCGCTGGCTATAATCAACAAAAAGCGCACAAGAAAATATCGTAATATTCTTCCAGATGTTATTAATAGCTTAAACAAAGGCACATTTGAAGAAAAATACCTTAATGCGTTCACTGGTTCTGACGGCGTGAATATTTCTTTTAGCGCTAAAGAGAGCATAGACCTTTCTAAAATAGAAAATGATTTGCACGATATTAAAAAGCGAAATGAAATTAAATATTATACTTTGCCTAATGGCATGATTATTATTCAGCACAAAAATATTAAGCGGATTATCAAAAATTAAAAGCATGGCACCATCAAAATATAACTTTTATGTATGCTCAGCAGATAAGAGCGTATATTTTTTGAGTAATACCTATATTAACAGCTCAGGCGCATTTATAAGCGAATCAAATAAGTATTCCAGTGGTTACAATAAGCTGGGTGGTAAATGCATTTATATTGATTTAACGCCCAGATTAACTACAAACAGAATATTTTTTTATGACGCATCAAAGAATTTTATTTCATATAAGTTTATCACTAAAGATGATTCTGCCATAATACCTCCGCCAAATGCCTTTTATTATGCCGTGAGCTTTTACGGTCTGGATGAAAATTTCATGACGAAAAAAGACGTTAAATTTATATATCTTGCAAAGCCGGCAATTCCACATTACAAAGAGCTTAGCAAAAAATACACCAAAGAAACCGGACAAGAATTTTTTCGAGTCTCGATTGATGGTAAAATAAACCTGTTCGGCGATGATTTTGAATTAATATATAATTCGAGCTTGGAAGATAAAATGATATTTATCATAGATAAATATCACAGAACTTCCGGCAAATGGGAAATGTACTATAAAGGCGAATTCAGCAAAATCGATTGTAAATTTAACTATGAAAAGAGGTCATGCGAGCTTAAGACGACTGCCATAGATGAGTATGGCGATATAATTAATAAATACGAAAATACGTATGATATTATAAAATTAGCTCCAGCCATAACTAAAATAAACTTGCATAAGCGGGCATTAATGCAAGTTTATGTTAGGGGCTCTAGCACCATTACTAATTTTTTCGGAGGTACATATTGGGAGGACGATGTAAATGAGGCGGTTGACCGCCATGACGATTTGCTCAACAAGTATTATTTCGCGTATATAGGCGCTGGAAATGAGTTTAATATCGAAGATGCTGGAATTGCTGAGGTAAATGGCGTATATGCCGGAACAAATGGAAATTGGAACCAATGGAACGGCTATACGCTTTATGCTGAGAGCACAGTTGCCGGTAATTCATCATATTTATATATTAAGCGCAATAGCGATAATGCTATTTTATATAAATCTGAATCGCAATATAAATGCTCTGAAACTGGCAATATGTATATACAATCGTCTGTTAGGATGATAAACGTGGATAATTCAAATGATAAATTTTCAGTATTTCCGATTGTCTATCATATTTATCGGCGTTTGCTTTGCGATGTAGATACAGTTACCGACTCAGAAGGCACAAAAAACACGTACGCGCTGCCGTCTAATGATTTTGTAACTGATAACCGGAATTATAAAAAATGCATAGGCCTGACTGGCGGATTATTTTTCTGCACGTCCAGAGCGGTGGATGAGCCGACAAAATACGGTCTTAACGACTACGGCCAGTATTTTACTAATAAGTTTATTCCGACTTCATCAGGTTTAGGCCGGCCTTTGCCCATAAGTAAAAACTCATGGGCTAACGCGTCATTGTGGTATGTCTACGACAACTATTATGAGTATTTTGATAAGCAGTTGAGAAAAGAATACACTCTTAAAAACAGTTATTCAATTGCTGACGTTATCAAAGTACTCCTTAGCCAGATTAACCCGGCCATTAAGCATGAAGCTACCGCCGAATATAGCCAATTTTTATATGATGCAACTATGCCGCTGGCGTTTGTGGATAGATTTTACATTTTTCTGACGCCAAAATCAAATATTCTTAAAGGCGATTATGACCAACCGGCCCAAAAAGCAGAAATATCATTTGAAGGCATAATGAAAATGCTCCAGGATTGTTTTAGGTGCTATTGGTTTATTGAAGACGGCAAATTAAAAATAGAGCATATTAGCTACTTTATGAATGGCGGTTCATACTCTAATACGGCTGATATTCAACTCGATTTTACAGCGCTTACGGACCAATTCAATAAAAAATTGTCGTCATTTTATCAATCTGAAATCGAATATGATAAAACAGACTTAAGCCAGCGCTATGAATTTGGATGGATGGATAATGCCACCGATTTATTTGGCGGTGTCACTATAGATGTTAATTCTGATTATATACAAAAGGATAAGACCGAAGAAATAAATGCAAATCTATTTTCGTCAGATGTGGATTTCATGTTGTTTAACCCGGGCAATTTTTCTAGTGACGGCTTTGCTTTGCTGTGCCCTACGCGAGCAAGCACTGGCAAATATAATTTGCCTATAGTTACAGCTAACCTCATTGACGAAAATGGTGATAGATATGACGCAATTATCCAGAATTGGTTTGCCTCATGGTCTTATCTAGTTCGTTTATATATGTGGGATATGCCGGCATTATCTGTTAATTGCAACACCTTAGGTGACCATTTAAGCGTAAACAATATAAAAATGTGCATGAAGCATACTATTGAATTCTTTGCTGAAGAGGACCCAGATAATTTTGGGATGATTAAAACTCTTTTCGGGAATGGCAAAATAGATGAGATTTCTGTTAATATAGATACGCGTCATGCTAAAGTAAAGCTACTTTATCAGCCTAAATAAATGCCGTATGCCAGTGGCAGTGATATTATTTTATTTTATAAATTTGTATTATGGAATTTATAAGCTGTAATATATCGCCACTGCCTTTTTATGGCAGTTTGGCGCTGCAAAATCACCGAAAAGATTATGCTTTTAGCCAAATTTATCCGCTAATAACTTACAGAAATACATTGCTGCCTTTTCAAGTAATATTGACAGATGGAGAGGCAATTAGCCAAGTGAAGTTATTTAGCTATAATGGCAAAGCCGGGAAGGATATAACAGCGAGCATGAAAGAAAATGGCTTAATATTTAAGTCATTTCCTAATTGTAAACTTATTAAATACCCAGGTATTTTGCCAATAACTGAAATTATACACGAGGGCCTGTATTATTTAGCAATAACGATAACTGGCACTTCTTCAGGTAATAAAGTTATATATTCTGATATTTTTTCAGTAACTAACAGGGTAGATGATTATTTGCTGCTCGAGTATAGTAATTCATATAATTTTGAGTTGAAGAATGGCATAATTGACTTTTCAGATAACTTTAAATTTAAATGCTATATAAACGCGCAAATAGGTAAACCTGAATATGATTTTGAAGAAGAGGCTACTGAGCGGATGGGCTACACGTTTATAGAGAGCCAAGTGAGCAAAAAAATATATAAATTTACGTTTATAGCCCCTGAATACTTATGCGACGCCCTTAGGATTGTAAGACTGTGTGAAAATAAAATTATTACAGATAAACGCCAGATTTATGACCTAATGACTTTTAGCATGGAACCTGAATGGGAAGACCAAGGGGACCTGGCCGCGGTAGAATGCGAATTTGAGACAGACACAATAATAGCTAATTTAGGCGGATATAGCATGCAATTAGCTGGTGGAGATTATAATAATGACTTTAATAATGATTTTAATATAGAATAATATGGCAGCAAAATGGGGTACTTTAAAAGCGGCTGTGGCAGAAGTTATTAAAACAAATGGCAATCAAGAAATAACTGGCAAACTGCTTCAGGACGCATTAAGCAATATAATTAGCACTATCGGCAACAACGCTACATTTGCCGGCATAGCCACTCCGGACACCAACCCAGGGGCTCCGGACGGGCCGGTATTTTATCTAGCCGCTAAGGCTGGCACATATTCTAACTTTGGGGGCTTGGTTATTAAAAATACGGCCGTAATTTTTCTTTGGGACGCTGCTCTTAAAAAATGGGCACAATTCAATACTGGCATTGTAACCACAACCGGGCTTGATTCTAAAATTGCTAGTATCAATTATGCTTTATTCTGTTTATCAGATTCAGCTAAGGTTATTTTTAACCCGTCAGAAAAAAATGTTACTTTTCCAACTAGCCAATTTGTTTTTTATGATGGCAATGGGCACCAAGGTTTTTTTGATAATGCCTTTATTGTAGAATTGCCTTCATCTCTTGCTAATAATCTTTTTTACAAAAAGAGCACTAAAACTATTGTCGCTTATGATTGGCAAACTACTGAGAGCGCAGATGATGAGTATTATATAGGATATACTTATAATTATCATATATACATTTTAGGAGTATCACCTGAAAATATTACTGTTGTAGGCAAAAAGATATATACTTACAGCAATTACGCTATTGCGGGTTACGGAGCGAGCACCGTTATTACATTTAATACAACTGCTAAAACCGTTACATTTCCAAAAAATAATTATGTGTATATCGACGGCAAAGGAATTGGAATTAGCAGCGACATAGTTGTAAGTTTACCATCGGGCTTAGCTAATAATCTTTTTTACAAAAAGAGCACTAAAACTATTGTCGCTTATGATTGGCAAACTACTAATAGTAACTCAAGCGCTGATGAATATTTTATAGGATATACTTTTGATTATCGTATATACATTTTAGGAGTATCACCAGAGCAATTGTGTGTTATTCCCGGAAAGTCTAATCCGCAAGTTGGATTTATGACTATTAATGACAAAAATGCTGAGCGCGTAGTTTATGATTATGCTAATAAGACAATACGTTTTTATGCAAGTTCTTATGTGCTCGCTGGCGGTAGAGGTTATGGAACAACCGTTGATGAGACAATTGAATTGGGCGATTCAGCTGCGTATAACATATTTTTTTCAATCTCAACAAGAAAATATACTATTTATCATTGGCAAAATGAATGGCCTACGCTCCCAACAAATAGAGATTTATATTGCATAGGATATGTTTATGATAAATATCTACATATATTTGGGCTAAATGATAACCAAATTGTTACTAAATTAAAAAGTGTTTATTTTTTTGGTGATTCTATTACAGCTGGGATTGGCACTTCAGGCACTAATTGTTATCATCAATTCCTCGCAAAAGCATTAGACTTCAAGGGACTTAACTTCGGCATTGGTGGTATTGGATTTTTGCAAACTGTTACTCTAGATAACGTCCTGACTGGCAATGGAGCTGAAGGCGTTGGTACTTACCAGCGGCAAAGCGGAAATAATACCATACTTGAAGTTATGCAAGCTAATAATGATTTTAATTATATTTCCATTTGGGCAGGTACCAATGATTTTGGGGCTTCAAAACCTTTAGCAGCATTTAAAACAGCGGTCGAGGAGACATTAGACTATGCTCTTTCCATTACTCCTTACGTAGTTTGCGCAACGCCAATTAGAAGAAGGTCCCCGGCTACTAATAGACAAGGGCTTACCTTAGCAGATTATTGTGAAGTTATAAAAACTGCTTGCGAAGAAAGGGGCATCCCCTGTTTTGATGCATACAATAATGCGGGATTAAATCCCGTGAATGACGCGAATAATAGCGCTTTCTTTACAGACGGCTTGCATACTAAAGCAGCGGGGCAAAAGAGAATGGCCATCGGCTATAAAAAATTTGTCGCTGCTATGCTTAATTCTGAAGTTTAATGACTTGTTTTAAAAGAAAATAGTTATATTTAGCCTAAATTTAAGATGCTATATGCCTTTTCTAAAGGGGCATTCTGCATATAATTAACTTTATCGTTTAACAATTTCTAATTCTTCAAATTATGGGAGATACCGTAGAAAAAATTTATTGTTGCGACCGCGACAATAATGACAACGCGCTTGCCGCAGCTATCATGGCTAATGGCAACAACCGCAGGGACGATTGGGGCCCGATGGCCGCAATGATGAACAATAACAACTGGATGAATAACCCATTTGCTTACATTATGTTCCTCGCCCTGTTCCGCAATGGAGGCTTTGGATGGGGAGGCGACGGAAACGGCGCAGGGACTGCCACTCAGGGCATAGAGACTCAGGCCCAGCTTAACGCTATCCGCACCCAGCTTCAGGACAACCAAAATGCCGACTGCATTAAATCTGCTATTCAGGGAAATGCTTTTGCCCTCAGCCAGTTGGCCCAAACACTTAACGTTGATTTTAACATTCTTCAAAAATGCTGCTGTGACGTTCAAGCTGCTATCCAGCAAGTTGCCGGCCAAGTTGGTTTTTCTGCTGAGCGCGTTATTAACGCTGTCAATATGGGTGATTGTAATGTTATTCAGGCACTCCAAAATTGCTGCTGCCAGACCCAGCGCCAAATTGCTGATTTTCGCGCGGATATTCAGCTCCAGAATTGCAAAGATACTGCTGAGCTCCGTAATGGCCAACGTGATATTAGCTTTGCGGTTACACAGGGTTTTGCATCTACTGCATTCCAAGCTCAGCAGGATAAGTGCGAAATTCTTCGCGCTGGCCAAGATAATACGCAGCGCATTATTGACACGCTGAACAGCCATTGGAAAGATGAGCAGGCTCTGCAAATCCAGGACCTCAAATTTCAGCTTTCTCAAGAGCGCCAGAATAATCTGCTCTTGAACCGCCTCGGCGGCAATTGTGGCAATTGGAATAGCTGCGGCTGTGGCTGCGGCCAGTAACCTTAATTAAAATTAGCGGTTATGGTTACAATATCCCCAGTCGGCTTAGCTACTGCCCCCGTAGCAAACCAAGTTTCATTTTTGGCCACGTTTAAAGAAAAGTTGTGCCACTGTGTTTGCTCAACTTCTTCTAATCAGCCGCAAGCTACTGTTACATATAGGAATGAGGTCCCAACCCTTAATGGGACCACTGTTTTCGTCCCTATCGTAGCAACAATTACTATCGTTACGCCCGGGTGTGGCTGCAACGCCGTTACTCAAGTAATTAATGAGCGGTTTGTTGTCGCATTCCAGGGCATAACTACGCTTCCCGCGTCTGTCACTATTACGCAGTCTGGGATGACCCAAGGGCTTATTAAAATAGTTTGCGGAAAATCTAATTGCTATGCTGTTAACAGCTCTTTAGTTGTTTCTATTCCAGCAGCTGCGGCTTAATTATAATCAGGGGCCCCGGAGGATATTATTCCCCCAGGGGGCCTTTTACCATATTTATAAAAATAAACTATTATGCTGTTATTTAGAGACATAAAGCAAAATTACCCAGTGTATATTTTAGATACGCAAGAATTCTGCCTTATCCAAGGCAAAGCTACGCAAGTATCATTCCCGAGGCTAGATATGAACCAAAAGACCGGTAAAACTGAAATGGTTGTCGATATTACGATAGAGGCTAGCGGGAAAACAGCGACTTATGCTATTCCTGAAAGCCACTCAGTAACTTATGCCGGGCACCTTGTTCTGTCAACTGAAAAATCAGGGCTCTCAAGTGAAATTGAAGCCCAGAAAGCAAATGCCGAGCAAGTATTGGCATCCGCGGCTAAAGCCCAAAATGTTATTGATAAAGCGCCTTCGTTGCTGGCAGAGCTTAACCCGGCATATAAGGAGAAACAAGAGACAGAGCAGCGTTTTGGTAAAATTGAGGGTTCTATCGGCGAAATGAAAGAGCTCATGAAAAAACAGCAAGAAATGATGGAGAACTTTATTCACAAATTTGAAAGTTAGTATTATGAAACACAGGTTGAAATATATTGTGTTAAAGCATGGGCTATGCCCAGGTATAAAACACAACCCGATGGTAGAGGATAAGGCTGTTTCTCCATACGCCGAGAATAATTATGGGCATAAAGCTGGCGCTTTCATATCAGCTGAAGGGTATTCCGAGTATATAACAAAGCACGGCTATCATTTTACTGACGCCCTTGCTGAGCATGTGAGCAAGATGATGATAAATGCCAATGGCCAACAGCACTCATGGACGGCCAGCCAGGTCAAAAAGTCTATGGAGAGCCTGGAGCTTGATATTTCCGGAAAAGTGACAACCGGCGATGTTACTTATGCGGCTAATATGGCTTACGCCGATTTTTATCCGGACCCGCTGAAAGATGAAATCGCTTGTCTGAAATATGCGCATAAAATAGCTAATGACCCAGACGGCTATGAAGGAATGATTTTTTGCAGGTGGGTTGCCGATGCTGCCAATAAAAAGATTGAATTAGGCTGGGAGAAATTCGTATAATATATAAATATGCTTGAACTGATTAACGCTAAAAACTTTGATGGATTAATATTCTTTATTGCTATTAGGGCCGGCATTATTTTAGTGTGCTGGCTCTTCATGGTAATGAGTTGTATTGTTGATTTCTGGAGTGGGACGACTACAGCGAAGGCACTCGGCCATGCGCTCATGTCTAATGGCTTTCGAAGGACGGTCACTAAAATAGGCGATTACGCGAAATTGCTGCTTTTCGCTTTAATGTTTGATATACTCGGCAGCTTGCTATCATTTTATATAATACCGTTCGCGACAATTTTGTGCGTAATCGCGGTTATCTATATTGAAGGCAGGTCAGTAGTCGAGAACAGCCGCCGTAAACGGGCCCATGCTGCAGAAATACCCGAGATAGTAAAGCAAATTGTTCAAGCCACAACAGCCGAACAAGGGGCTGAGATACTCAAGAGAATAAGTCAATTGCTAGCATTAAATGAGAAGAATAGATAAAATAATAATTCATTGCTCCGCTACTCCTGAAGGCCGAGACGTAAAAATGGAAGCTATCCGGGATTGCCACGTGCGCGTTAACCATTGGAGCGATATAGGCTACCATTACGTAATTGAGCTTGACGGGTTCATTGCCAAAGGCCGTGATGAAGAGACAATCGGGGCCCATTGCCAAGGCCATAACCTGGGGTCCATTGGCGTTTGCTATATCGGCGGCGTTGCCAAAGACGGTAAAACGCCTAAAGATACACGCACTAGCGCGCAAAAGCAATCTTTAATCAAGCTGCTGAAAAGCCTTAAGGCCAGATACCCGAGCGCCATTATTTATGGGCATAGGGACTTATCGCCTGATAAAAATTCAAACGGCGTTATAGAGCAATCGGAATGGCTCAAGGCGTGCCCGAGCTTTAACGCTAAAGACGAATATAAAGACATATAATTATTCATTGTGGGCCGTTCTCGCGTGTAAATACCACGGCGAGAACGGTTCTTATTAAGAGCGAAATAGGAATGAAAAAAACCATTATAGGGATAATAATAGTAATAGCCGCTGTGCTATCTATAATTATAGTCAACGCGCAGATAAAGCGCCTAAAAGCAGAAAATAACAGGCTTAAGAATAATCAAGAAGTATTGTTGTCAGAAAAAGCGTCTGTAATGGCAAGCAGCCAATTATATCGCGCACATGATAGCCTCAACGCGGCTAAAGTAACAGAACTTCAGTTCTCGTTATCTGAATATAAGAAATACAGGAAACAGGATTTGGAATTGATTAAGTACCTCAAAAAATCAAATCTGGATAAAATTATATCTCCACAAATAGAAACTGCAAGCTCATTGGCGGTCGCCTTAAATGACTCTGCCATTAATGCTGTTCCTGGCGCCGTTGTAGATACGCTTAAATGCTTTGAATATAAATCAAAATGGGTAGATGTCGCAGGGTGCATTAAAGATGATACGGCTGAGCTCCGAATAATTAACCGGGAATCACTTAAGGTGATAGAGACAATAGAATATAAGCGCTTTCTAGGGTTCTTATGGAGGACCAGCAAAATAAAAAGCAGGCAAGTCGATGTTATTAGCGAGAACCCGGCCACCACAATAACCAATGTTGATTATGTAAGTATTAGCCATAAACAATAATAAACAATGGTAAACAATGCATTGTTTACGCGTAAGCAATTCATTTTCAACGAGATATGGCCAAATAAACAATGTAAACAATATTTCCCTTATAACCTCTATATAATAGGTATATATCGCGCCATTATAGGTTTATAATGGCGCGATAGGGGTTATAAGGGAAATATTGTTTCTTTGTTTATTGTTTACGCCCCAAAGGCCCCTAGAATTGCTGTTCGATTTTTTTAACAAATTATTTTTCAAAAAGCCGCGTAAAAACTTTTCTCATTCGAGAATAGTCTATATATTTGCATATCGAAAATAAGAAAACCATATACGAAGATGGAACAACAGTTTAATATAAACGAAATTATCGAGCGTTACAAGCTTGATAAAGAGGAATTAGCCAAAGTGTTATTCCCCGCGGTCAAATACCCGAAGCAGGCATTTGACCGTGTGCTAAAGAGTGAAACAAACTTAGATACTGAGCAGCTAGAGCGCTTGGCCGGTCATATAGGTGTATTGGTATCTGACTTATTCGCCGTTAATACCTGGAAAGGCACAACCGAAAACGGCTGCCTTACAATGATTAAGGGCGAATATAAGGTTAAGCTAAACTACAAAGGCGTCTATATTTCAGTTTATAAAGGCGAGCAGCTCATTCATCAAAAATTGTCAAATGTCCCAGGTATGGTAATGAGCGAATTTGTTGACTATCTAGACAATATAATTAATAACTACGAAAATGGAAATCTTCAAAATTGAAATTAGTGTAAATCTTTCTGAGAGCACCCAAAATTTTATCAGGTCCTTAGTGGCCTCAGTTCTTTCGGCCGCTCCAGCCGCTCCAGCCGCTCCAGCCGCTCCAGCCGCTCCAGCCGCTCCAGCCGCTCCAG
>CALYRM010000018.1 GCA_945482995.1 uncultured Clostridia bacterium
TAGCTAGTCCAATCCTTACCACTATAGAATGGGTTTTGAGCATTGATTGTGGTAGAGGGAAGTTTAATGCTTTCTGGGTCATCTTTACCATTATTAAATATTACTGTATCATAACCGAAGCTTACAAAAGTTGCTTGGAACCAACCACTTTCATAAGCGGTCATTTCAACGCCGTACCAATCTGTCTTAATGGTATCATTAGCGGCATTATATGCATGAGCATAAACCTTATCCCAACCAAGATAGTTGTAATAATAAACGGTCACCTTGTTGCTGACAGGAATAAATCCCGAAGCTTGATGATAAATAGGAGTGGAAGTATATACCTTGTTGTTAAGTCCGCCCCAGGTTATAGCTGACATTATAGAAATATTTGCTGTTTGATTAGAACCACCTTTATAACCATTACTAAATACCATATTTTTATATAGTATTTCAGATTCATAATAATAAAGGTTATCACCAGCCCAAGACATTTTTTGACCCGGGAATTCTCCATTATTTTTATCATCGGTCCATTCATAAATAGATACATCAACCCAATTCATATTTGTCTTTTTGAAGTAGAATCTAAATACGAAATCATTTATCCAGTCAAAGCCGTTATAGTATAGATTTACAGGATCTATTCTTAAATCAGCGGTTTGTTGGGCGTTGTTGTTAAAGATAATCATATCGAGAGTATTATCAACTTCAACCTGATACCAACCGTCGTGACCGTTTACCGCAGTCATAGCTACTCCCGGCCACTCTGCATTTTTTGCATCGCTACCATTTTTCCATGCATAAGCATAGACGGTTCCCCAATTATGAATGTCGTAATAATAGATTGTTCTTGATTTGTGAGGAACTAGTTGTGAATGCTCATAGAATAGAAGCAATGATTCACTTCCAACAAAGCCATTTACTGTTACGGTAGGACCTTGAAGCTCGCCGTTATAAATGTACTCGGAACTGCCTTCCCACTTCAATTCAAGAGGCTTTGGCGTAATAGTACCCATTGTCGTGGTATTACTTAGCATGTAGTTATTGTCATTCAATGTGAAGGTAATATTTTGATTACCTACATTTTTACTTGCATAGTGTCCTTCGACAGTAACGCTATCGCCCTCGATTACGGCTGCACCGTTATAGTTAAAGGTAGCGCCCGTAGTACCGTCATAAATCTTTGATGGTTGAACGTCGGATATCGTGATAAGTCTCTTCAAAATACTACCGCTATTGGTCATCGAAGTATCATAAGTCTCAGACGTATTTTCAAACTTCATATTAAAGTTCTTAGCGTCCGATCCATCCAAAGTCCAAGTTAACGTCTTGTTCTCGCCTGCATTCTTGTCGGCGAAAATAGCCGTCAACGTCAAGCGTGAATTATCCAAAGCATTGGCGTTTACAGTAATTTCGTCAATGATGTTGGATACGTTTGCTTCCAAAACAAACAAGTTATTTGCCATACCGATACTGTGAGAAGGATCGTCACAAGCAGGGTCGCTACAATATTTATTATAGAGAGTATTGCCGTCGTAAACCTTGGTCCAATCGGTAGATATTGTTTGACCGTTGATAACTTTGCCATTAGAAGCGGATTTTACAACAAGAGTTGCCTTTGTGATTTCCAACGTCATTTGAACGCTTGGAACAGTGCCTTCGAGCAAGTCGCAACCCGAAGCCTCGTTTACAACTTCGTTATTCAAGAGGAAGATGACGGTATACTTAGATACATCACGTAAACCACGTGCTAAGTATTCCGCCCAACTGTATTGAACGAACTCGCCTGTTTCGATATTGTCTACGTTGACGTACACACGTACCGAAACGTCATTCTCATTTGCGCCTGCGTCAAGCGTCGGGTGAACGTCGTTAAACGCCGTACCTGTGTAGGTACGCTGACCTTTATCGTTTTGACCTGTTACGGTGAAACCGTGAACGTTTGCACGTGCAACACGGAAAACTTGAACGGCACGAATCCAAACGCCATTTTCGTCTTGCAAAGGATCGACTGTTGTCAAAACTGTATTCGAGCCCGGATATTTAACGTCAAAGTATAAAGCTCCTTCATGTTGTGTAATATACTCGGAATCGTATTCTGTAGGCTCGAATTCATAGTTACCTACAGCTGCACCTTCCAAGAATAGCTCAACCCAATATTGTCCTGCGTGAATAGGACCGTGTTCATAGCCTTGACCAGCCTCATGCTTCAATGAGTGTCCGTCAATCGGATTGCCGCTAAGAGCGCAGTTACAGAAACCGAAATAGTGAGTATTAATTTGTATATTCGTTGCACCTGTGGTATCGATAACGAAAGCTGCGTCACTGCTGCTTACCATAAATTTATGCTCAAGCCCGTCTTGATAGCTAATCTCTGTACCCCAAACGTAGTCAACGTACGTAGTGCCGTTCCAGATTTGCCATTGCATATCCTCGAATCTTAATTGACGGCGAGTGATATTGACAGTGAAATCTGCTGAGCCGTTATTCAAGGTATAGCCTGCGCCTTCAACAATAACATAGTTATTAGCTTTTGCACTATCTAAAAGCGATACCCTAGCAGTATACGTTCCTACGTTCTTTGCAGAAGCTACCTCTGTAGCGCTGCCTATATGATACGTTACGTTATAATCTGTACCCAAGGTTAAGAATTCGCCTGATACCTTACCTAATGAGCTTGCGCCAACGTCCGAAGATTCTAAGGCTAAAGCGTCGTATACAAACGAGTTATTGGAAATTAATGCCGTCAAAGCTTTCTTAGCAATAGTGAAGCTACCTTCTTGATATGTAACCTCGATATTTTCCCAACCGTTTGTATCTTTATTTAATTCTATTGTTATGGTATGCGTTCCTGCATTTATAGCATTTACAGGGATAGAATAAGTACCTGTCGTAGCGTCGAATGCTGATTGCGCCATAACGGCAATGCCGTCAACCTTAACCAATACACGGAAATCGTCGTAAGCTTTTCTTATACAGTTACCAACGTTTACAACGGTACCTTGCGCGCCACCGTTATAAACTAAGCCCGATACGTCGGCAATAGAAACCGTCAGATGAAGCTTAGTAATTACCATTTGTTGACTTGGAGCATTTACGCCCGATTCTACTATATAATTATCGTTACCGGTTCCTGCTATGGTTACTTTGTACGTACCTACTTCAACAGCGGTATTATTTGTAATTATGGCGCTATCTTTTTCGTTATTTATTACAACCGTACCTGCATAAGCCAAAGTTACTGTGTCGCTACCATATAAAACGCCACTCTTTAGCGAAGCGGTAATAGAATGTTCAAGCGCGTCATACACAATGCTAGTTGGAGTTGACCACACAAAATCGGTGCTTAATAGAGTTTTAGGCTCGATATTCCAAACCAAGCTCAAATTTTGACCGCCTGTTACAGTGTAGTTTGAGTTATCCACCGCAGTAGCAATCGCCGTATAGGTGCCGACGTTCTTTGCAGTGCGCTGATCGTTATAACCTGACACGTTAACGATATCTTGGGAATTGTTCAATACATTATTCACTGTATTTGTAACAGTTGCCGTTACGGTATGATTTTCACCATTATACGTAAATGGATTAGAATAATTCCAGGTAAGTTGAACCGGTTTCGGAATAATAGAGAAGCTTCTCTCTAAGTTCGTAGTCGGTAGAGAGTAGTTGGACGCTGCAGTACCCGACAAGCCGGTTAATCTGATCGTCCAATTATTTCCGACGTTTACGGTCTTAGTGGATAGAACAAAGCTACCATCTTCGCTTATAGAAGAATCTGTAATTTCGATACCCGCGCCCTCATAAACCACAAAAACCTTTGATGAATCTATATCGGTGCGTTTAAGCTTACTTATCGTCAAGGTTAAGCCTTGGTAATCACCGTTATAGACAAACGTGGTTGTCGTCGACCAAGAAAGTTCCAATACGATTGGTGTAATCTTCCAATTTACCGTTGCGTTTGTAGTGCCAACCAAGGTATAGTTAGTGTTGCTTACCATTGTAGCCGTAGCGGTATAATTTGCAACGTTTGTTGCGTTTGTAGTTCCCGAATATGCAGTAACCGTTACGTTATCACCTGACGCAGTGTTGTTGACCAAAGCAACCAAGGTATGTTCGCTTGCGTTGTATTCACAAACAAGGTTATTTGTAGAGTCAAGTCTCCATACTAACTCAACGACACGAGGATTGATAGTCCAATTAAAGATTGTAGAGCTTGGCGAACCAACAAGAGTGTAGTTGTCATTATCCAAGTAGTTAACACGAGCTGTATAGTCGCCCTTATCCTTCTTGGTTGTGTCGCCATTTAGAATAACATTGCAACTATCCGAACCGACAAGCCCGGTAGCAGTAGCTCTCACTACGTGATTTAAGCCGTTGTAGTCTATACTAGTCTTATTTTCATTGTCAATCGACCAAGAAAGTCCGATAATCTTTGGATTAATAGTCCAGCTCAACGTGGTATCACTTGCGCCATCAAGCGTATAGTTAGTGTTACCTGTGGCGACAACTTTAGCTTCATATGTGCCTGCGTCGGTCTTAACGTTATTCTCTATCGTCAATGACAAGGAGTCGCCCGTATACAGTTTACCATCATCGGCAGTGGTTGCTTCACCTGCAACGCTTGGATTAACGGTGTGCGGAGTTCCGTCATAGGTAAACGGATTAACATAATCCCAAATGAAATTAACAACCTTTTGAGCAATAGTAAACGTTGCTTGACGAGTTTCTATACTGTAATTGCCGTTTGTAAAGCTTGTCAATTTAATCGTATATGTACCTGCGTTGATTTTCTTGAAATCAACGTAATAGGTATCTGAGCTCTTAGAGTCAGACATATCGCTATTTTCAAAGCCGCCCTCGAAGCTGAATTGACTGATTTTTACGTAGTTTAGATCGTTGCCAACCCAACCTGTAACGCTCAAGGTAATGCCTTGTTGTTGTTTATTGTAGATAAATGAACCACTGTTGAAGTATGCAGTCAATGCCTTTGGCGTAATCGTCCAAGAGAACGTCGGAATCACAGTCGGTAACTTGTAATTGTTGTTACGAGCATTATCCGAAGCAAAAGCCTTGATCGTAGTTGTATAGCTACCTGCATTTATTCCCGAGTTTCCGTCCTTAGCTGATTGGGACGCGAATCGAGTAGTATATACAAAGGTAACGCTATCGCCTCCCACTCTATTGGTAACGTTAGCGATAACGGTATGATTAGCGCCACTGTATACAACGCTTGCTTGCGCCAAACTATCCAATAGCCATTGTATTTCAACTTCACGCTGATCGATAGTCCAATGGATATACGCGTCATTCATTTGATAATTGGTATTAGCCACCAATGACGCTCTAACGTAATAGGTACCTGCGTCTATTCGAGAATCGGTAGTTGTCCAAACTTCATTATTTTGAATGCTATAAGATAAGCTTACGCTATCGCCATCGCATACACTGTCAGCGGTCAATGCCACTCTTACGATGTATGAAATACCGTCATATGTGCCCAAAACTGCGTTATCGACAAAGTTTGCATAAGCACTGCCGTTATGAGAATATTTCCAATTATCAACGCTTAACGTACGCTTGTTAATAACCCAATTCAAGGTCAAGCCTATCGCACCGGTAAGTGTGTAGTTAGTATTATCGAGCGCCGTTACCGTAGCGGTATAGCTTCCTGCATCTGTTGCTTTGTTGCCCGACAAAGTCAAGTTGATAACATCCGCTTCGATAGCCTTATTTGAAACGGAAGCATTAACCGTATGTTCTGTTTTGTTATAGGTGAACGGAGCGGAATAATCCCATTTAATATTAACTGCCTTAGGCATTATTGTAAACGTACCATAAGTTGGAGTAAGTCTATAATTGCCTTTGGACGTACCATCGATACCGCTTACATATACGGTGTAGCTACCTGCATCGACAGAATAACCGTGAATGGTATATCGTGTAGTACTTTCGGGGTTATGAACTACCGAGGTAGACGTAGTACCTACAGTCAACACGCTCAAAGAATCGTCGTTATTATCACGTTCAACAATACCGCTGATAAAGATATTCAAGCCTTGCGGTTGACCATTGTATATCATATTTCCGCTTGATGTTGGAGTTATAACCACGGACAATGGTTTTTGAGTAATATTCCACTGTGTGCTGACATTCGTGCCACCGACCAAGGTATAGTTACCATGAGCCGTTCCGCTCAAATGTGTCGCGGTAGTTGTATAAGTTCCTACGTCAATCTTTAAAGTATCTCCACCATATCCCGAAACGATTACGTCATCACCGCCTACCTTATTCGTTATATCGGCAGTTACGCTGTGATTATTGCCATCATATACAAAGCTGACGGTATTCCAATTTAATATTACGGGGCGAGGAGCTATTGACCAATCTAGAGAAGCATTATTACGAATCACGTAATTGTCGTTATTTGCGCCCTGAACTGTAGCGGTATAGTTACCTGCATTTTTAGCCTCGTGTACACCGGCGTATTTTGGAGAGAGGGTGTCGCCCGAATAGTATTTGCCGTCATCATCTGCAGTTGCGCCGGCAGTAAACGAAGCCGTTACACTGTGGTTATTGCCGTCATAAACTAAACCGCTATTACCGCTCCATAAAACGTCAACGGGCTTCGCCAAAATTTCCCACCGTCTAGAAGCAGTTGGCTTTTCATAGTTAGCCGCATAAGTACCGCTCAAACCACTTACCGAAGCGGTATAGCTACCCTTATTTGTAAATGCGTTATTGGTATAGGTTAACGTTATTTCGTCTCTTACACCTGTATCTTCTCTTATTTTCAAGCCGTTGGTATCGAGATTTGTGGTAACGGTATAAAGCGACTTACGATAGTATAGCGCTGTTGAGGAAGTAAACTGTAGCGATGAACCGCCATTTTGGTAGAACCAAGTTCCTGTGGTGTTGAGCTGTGCTTTGTTGATTGTATATCCTGTATAATCGTTCAAAGACGTTTCATAGGAATAGTTTGTACACTCGATAGTCGCACTATCATTTGTATAAACCCTGGTATCCATACGCATTGTATATTGTCCTGCGTTAATACTGTGACCATTGAGCTTAGCTTTGAAGCTTCCAACGTTAAAGGTCATTGCAACGCCTATACCTGTGGAACGAAGCTCGGAAACAATGGTTCTTTCTAGCGTACCTGTATTTTTATCTCCCGTATAGAAGAAGAATTGTAGGTATACAACGTCACCGCTTGCAACGTTGCCAACAGTTACTGCAGGAGTTTGATAGTTGCCGTCATAAACGTAGCTACCCGAATTAATCCAACTGATTTGTAACATACGTGGCGTTATCAACCAAGTACGGAACAGATTACCGTTTGAATTTTCAACGTCTACTAACGTGTAGTTATGGGCTTCGGCACCACCTAAAGTTTTGGCGGTTGTGGTATAATTACCGCTTACGCTCGCTTTATTGAAAGTGCCGGATATAAACTCACCTTTGTTGGTGGCAGTACCTGCATATGTTGCGACAAATACTTCATCGCTACCCTTTTTGTTATTTACAAGTGCTTCTATGGTATGTACAGCCTTGTCATATTCTATACTAAATTCACTCTTGCCGTCTAACTTCCACACCAACTGAACTTTCAATGGGGTGATTGTAAAAGACGTTTTACGAGCGTTTTTCTCCTGTCCATCGATGGCTTTCCAAACGTAACAAGCACGACGATCGCCTGTAGAATTTATGGTGACTTCCACGTTATACGTGCCTACGTTGATTGCGGTATAAGTAAGCTTATAAGTTCCACTACTCGTTTGCTCGCTCTTTGTTGCGCCTTGGCATGTAGCGGAGAAAGAAACGTAGTTAGAATCCATATCCGACGGGATAATATTACCAATTGTCATTGTTACGCCTTGCGCGGACCCGTTATACGTGAAGGTTCTGTTTTCAGATGCCAATGTAAAAGTAAGCTCTCTAGGAGCAATCTTCCAATCTCTATAAAGTTTTCCGTTCTCGTTTGGAATTGCGGAAATGGTGTAGTTATTATTCGAACAACCGGTTATAATGGTTGTGTAACTAACAAGGTTGTTTGTGAATGGATCTGAATTTGCTCCGGGGTTACATGCGGCAACACGATTGTTTTCTTCGCCACCGTTATATTGACCTATAATAACGTTTGTGCCGGTTCCATCGCACATATCCACACGTGTTCCATAGATAAAGTCTACACTATCACCTGACACAACGTTTCCTATGGTTGCAGTTACAAAGTGTGCAGCTGAATCATAAGTCATTACAAGATAACCGCCTACTATACTGAAGTTAGCGATATTGCCGTTCCAACCGCTTAACGACAGTTGACGTTTATCAATAGTCCATTGTTGTGATAAATCGTCATCTGATAAATCGTCCTTAATCTTGTAATTGTGGTTGCTAACACCTGTTATCTTTGCGGTATACGTTCCTGCGTTAGTTGCTAAGTTACCGATAATAGTAGGTGTAACCGAGCTATCACCGGCAGCCAAATTGGTTATTGTTGCAGTCATTTTGTGTTGTTCGCCATTATAGGTAACGTTAAATACTTTATTATCCGGGTCATCCAAGTACCACTTAAATTCAATAGGACACTTATCAATAGTCCATTGTTGTGATAAATTGCCCTCAATCTTGTAATTGGGGTTGCTAACACCTGTTACCTTTGCAGTATACGTTCCTGCGTTAGTTGCTAAGTTATCTTCAATAGTAGGTATAACCGAGCTATCACCGACAGCCAAATTACTTATTGTTGCAGTCATTTTGTGTTGTTCGCCATTATAGGTAACTTTAAATACGCCATTAGCCAAGTTATCCAACTGCCACTTAACAGTAATAACACGCTGAACAATATTCCACCTTACCTCTATTGTCCGTGCTAAACAGTAGTTAAGCTCACCATAATTGTTTTCGTCTATTTCACTTACCATCAACGTATATTTCTTTGCGTCTCTTCCTCCTGAGCCGGTGCCTTTAAGCCTATAGCCGCTTACCTTATCATCGTCCGTCAAAAGCTTTTCCTTAAGCAAATAGTTAAAGTCCTCAGGATAATAACCATACTCATGACCATCAAATGGAATATCTGCTATAGTGATTGCGCCAATATCTATACTCTTTTGTGTAATATTTAAATCCTTAGATTTATCAGTTTCAGGAAGCACGTAGTTTCCCATTTCATTGTTCTCGAATCCATTAACCGTTTGAGTATATGTTCCTGCATTTCTGATTGTGATATTGCCATTGTCATCTTTGGGAAGATCATTTGCCCAAGTACCTATTCCTTCCTTAACAATCGTTTCGTAAGTCAAGGTAACCTCTCCATCGTGGTTTGGAGGGTAGTTCACTATCGACGGTTTAAACTCGAAAGAACTACCTTTATATGTTTTATTGATAGGACTACCTGTATAAGTAACATTATCTAAACTCCAGGTTACACTTACAGTACGTGGATCAATAGTAATCAATAGAGGCTTGTTTAGATTAACATACTTACAAAAATAGTTATCGCCTACGTCAAAGCGTTTTTCTCCGGTGTCATTTCCTTGATCATCTTTTACAGGATACTCACCTATATCTGGTTTATACTTTACGTAATAGCTTCCTTGGTTCTTAGCTTCAAATTTTCCTCCCGAAAACCAATAAGATGATTTGTCGTTATCGTATTTCTCCAAATCAAAGCCGGTGTTTTCATCAGTATTAATTGCTTCCTTGATAATTTCATAGTAATCGTTCAAATTAACTGTGTCACCTGAACACAAACCTCCAATACTAATATTAACCGATTGTTTTTCGCCATCATAGGTAGCGGTAGAAGCGGAAACTCCGTTCGGGAAGCTTACCGTAATTTCCTTCCTTCTAATCAACCATTCTATTTCGGTCTCGCCCTCTGCCCAATCATAAGAGCCGTCTGCCCAAACATAGTTCCCATGGGGAAGATCCTTCAATTCTGCGGTATATTTTCCTGCATTAGTTGCTTTAAAATCCCCGTCTAAACTTGGAGTAAATATTGTAGTAGTTTCGTAAACCTTACCGTCATTATAGTCTGCTGCATCTGTCTCGTAGCTTACCGTTAATGTATGCTCTTCTTTGTCATAGGTTTTATTCAAATCAGTTCCGCCATCCAAATACCAAAGAGGCTTAATCGGTTTCGGATCAATTTTTAAAGTTGCCGTGGTGACTGAACTTTCTGAAATACGGTAGCTATCATGATAATTAACTGCAGTTATCGAAGGCGTATATGTTCCTGCATCTTTTGCCGTGAACGTTACGGTAACGCTACCCGTATTGCTGCTATTAGAAACCGCGCTTACCGAGGGACCACCATTTTTGTGATCGATACACTTATTAGCCAAATCTGCAATATAGCTAAAATCTATTATTTCTGTGGGATCAAACCTTTCATCAGATAAATGCTCTTTTACGGGATCAAACTCTGGATCTTTGAAATTCTCAATAGTTATTTTTATAAATTGATCAAGATTGTTGAAAGTCGTTGTATACTTTTTATCCTTCTCTTCAATCTTTCTATATTTATATTCTCCATATGTATATTCTCCTTTAATATCTCTAACATATACAGCCACGCTGACATTAAGAGGGCGTGCATCTATGGTTTTTTTGTCTGTTGTTGTTCCGCTATACTCATAATTTTCACGATCCGAACCGCCATAATTATATTCTGCGTCTACATTTGTTTTCTCGTTTGGAAGCGGATTTTTTGGCACTGTTACAGTTTTTACATCAGAAAAAGAAATATTATAATCGCCTGCAAATATGCCGTAGAACCAAAATACATTATCATCTTCACTAATTTCTGTGACTTCACTTTGTAAATCTTGACGTCTCAAACCCCAATTATTTGGAGATGTAACGTCAACTTTGGTAGTTATCTTATCGCCTGGCATTAATCCGTTGAAGGTAACACTAAAACCGCCATAGTTTACGTCAGCAAAGGTACTATTCGTAATATCTCCGAATTTAATAGTAACTGTAGCTTTTTTAATTGTCCAAGATATCTCTTTATACTCCAGTTTGTAATTGGGATTAAAACCGCTATCCGAGCCTAAGCCCAAAACGATTACTGAATAACTACCTGCGTTCTTCTCTTGGAATAGTAGGTAGTTGTTGTCGACAGATGTTCCGAGCGAAGCGTTAACGCCGCCACGTGTACCCATTATTTGCACAGAACTCATATGTGAGTCTACGTAGCTCTTTTTCTCATCGGTTGTTAATGAATCCCAGTTTGCAGGCTTAATAATGCCCAATAAATATGTATTTTGATTACTGCCTGCTACCGGTGCCGTGAAACTTGCGAATGTATACGTTTTACCTTGATATTTTCCGTTATAGATAAAGGAGTCGGAGCCTGAAACAGCTCCCGTTATAGTCAATGGCTCAATGTAATATGTATACGTTAGCTTATTATCTTCATACGTGCCTGCGCTCCAAGAATACTCACCGTCGGCGTAAGCCTTGAGTAAATATCCAGTTTCGCTTTTAACCGCTGCTTTTAGGGCGTTTGCCTTAGTTGCGTCAATAGACTTGCCCGAAGTATAGCTTGATAATTCATCCGTCCAATTATATCGGACAGGCGTCAACTCGGCAAGTGAACCCGACTTGTCTAAAAACACCCAGCTTAGATGTATATTGCTTGTTTTGGGTAACGTACTTGCGCCGATATCGCCGTCGAATTGCATACCGTAGTTATTCAACATACGCAAAAGCTCTTTGCTATTCTTTGTGGTGTCGTTAATCAAATCTAGCTTGGTTTGATACAAGCCCGAATCCTCTTGCAAATTCTCATCAGGTATTACTCTTACCATACGTTTTAATAGCTCGCTACGAAGTGTGTCAGTATTATCTCCGCCAAGTAAACCATTAATACTCAAATACCATTTTGTTGAATCATAAACGCCCTCGTATACCGCTTTTGTGTCTTCGTCTTGCGTAAAGCTATAGCCACGCTCGTAATAATGGATTGCGAAATCCAAAGAAGCAGGAACAATATGTATTGTTATTTTACCATCCTCATCGCCGATATAGTATATACCCTTACCGTCCCTTTCTTGATAGTCGCCCTTCATTGTATAATTTGGGTTTTTGGATTGAGTATTAGAACCCAACACCGATTCAAACATCAAATACGAAACGCTGTAACTACCTGCGTCCCTGAATATAACGTTTTGGTTCTCGTCGCCTTGAGTATATAGATCCATTTCGCTTAAGTAGTTCTTGTAAGAATAGCCTGCTACACTTGTTCGTACGCCAAAACCCCAACTATAGACGCTGTTATTCACAGCCTCGCTTCTATAATAATATGCTTTTTTATCTCTTTGCTCTTTTTCTAAGATGATTCTTAAAGCTTCAACGACAGAGGGATCGCTATATGCGGATTCATCCACATCGATATGATATGGGAAATCCTGCACTGCACCCGTATAGTTCACTTGATACCTATCATTAACTTTATCGTGGGTAGCATCGTTGACTAACTTGATTTTAATAGGTTCAATCGCGTAACTAAGCTTCGATTCAGTTATGAAGCTTTTAGTCAATTGAACGCCGCCTCGAGAAACTGTAGCTGTCAAAATAAGTTGATAGTTATCCGCGCTTTCAGATACGTTGTATATTATATGTTCATCATTAATATAAAAATTCTTATCGGCGCTTCCTATTTTCCATGCATATGAATACGTTGCGTTTGTATCGCCCTGTGCCTCGTTTGTAACCGTGTCATCCAAATTGATAGACGTACCATAAATTACCGTAGCACCTGAAACGTCGCAGGTCGGTGCATTCATATTCCATTTGATATTATAATACATAGGGCCGCACTCTATGGCTGTTTTATATTCTCCATAACCTGAGTAGGTAAATCCATTGTAGTTGTTACCACCCCAATATATTGGAATGGTACTTGCGGTCACCTTCCTAGTATCTGTGGCAGAATGTCCGTTTGTTTTAATTGTCGGAGGGGTTCCGTATACGTAATAATCCTCAAGTCTTTCTTCAAAACCCGAACCATTAGATCCTATAAACTCATCCTTACTAATCAATGGATAGTTATTCCTTTCCCATATTGCGTTATAAGTCGTGTTTCCAGAAACGGTTATGGTGTCACCCACTTTAATCGACGGTGTTGTTGCAGAGGATGAAGTATTCCAACCTACAAACTTATATCCGGGTCTATAAAAGTGAGACTTAGCTAAAGTAAAATCCGCTTGATTGGAAGAGTTTTTCCATAAGGTGCTCTTCATACTTTCATTTGGCAATCCATCATTGCAGAGATATGTCAAGGTTATAGGGGTACATATTCCACTAATAGTATATTCAACTTTAATATTATTTAAAATGGAGTATAACCATACAGTATTTCCTCTCTTATGTTTTTTTTCAGAACCTAACCCTACATAGAGAGTCAAATACGTAGTACTACTACTCAATGTATTCGTTGTTGTATCTCGAGCACCCGAAGTCTCGGCCGGACTACTATTATAATCCCATACATATGTCCATCCTGTTTGCATTTCGCTTGACCAACTAATATTATTTTCAGTGTTTGGCTTAATTCCTATTTTCCCATACGCCCTGGCAGATTCAGGGTCATTAAACATAATTACAAAGTTATCTCCTAAAGCTCCCACATATAATGTTCCACTCAACTTTACTTTAACGGTAGCTCCTGCTCGTAAAGCATATTTAACAGAATCAGGTAAATCTACATTTTTTGTAGCGTTAGTGTACCATTCTTTATTGTATGTACTGTTATTAGCTGATCTTGTATGAACTTTACCTAAACCAGTCACTTTATTAGTCGAATTAAATTTTGAATCCTCCGCTTCACTGCCTGTTAAGTCTAAGCCACTATAACCATTAGAGGAATCGGCAGAGGAATCACTAATACCTACACCCGTCCAGAGAGCTTTAGCTGTTACAGTTCCGAATGTACCAGCTGGCACTTCAAAACATGGAGATTTACACGATGAAGGTAAATATCCGCCTGAAGCGACCGACAATGACCATCCGTTGAAATAGTATCCACTCCGCGTTCCATACAATGGCAACGCGACGGATGTAGTATAAACAAACTTAGTTTGTCCGTTTGATCCAGAGCCACCATTCCAATCATATATTATTGAAAATTCATTAACCGTCCATTCACCTTCCAAATAACAGTTACCACATATTCCATATAATATCCATTGATTGCCACTCTGGGTTAAAGCGATACGAACCCCATTAAGATCGCCCGAGGTATAAACAGCATATACGGATCTTAGAGTATATTCCAAAGTCGATTTGTTCTTGTCAGGGTGTTTTTGATTAACCGTAACAGTAACATCTGCATATTTTGTGCCTTCGCCTGTCTTTGTAAATGACGTAATCTGGTTATTTGCACCAGGGACAGTTTGTGAAGTTATGCTCGCCTCTACCCAATTTACATATACGTTTATTATGGTATCATTTTTAAAAAATTTATCACTGTCAGCACCGAAAACTTTATTTAAGACAGCAGGCACATCTACAGCATCATTTGCATTGACTGTGCCATATCCATGTATTTCCCAGCCACCGAAGACTTTACCTGATACCGTCCAACCCGTACCTTCAAATTTCCCAGGAAAACTCTGCGGATTTTTCGGAGCATAATCATAAGTTACGTAATGAACGTCTCCACTACTACCAGGCATAAATTTGAAATAATAGGTACGAGTAACAAAGCTTACCTCTGTCGAGCCACCTTTTGATATTTGAGCGCTAAAATCTCCAAGTTTTTTATATCTCAACAAGCCGGATCCTGTCGAATAAGTTCCACTATACAAATAAATAGCTCTCGGAGCAGCATTCACCATACTACTATTTGCATTTGGATTATTTGGATCAAAAGATGGATTAAAATAATTGCTAAACCAAGAAGGTTGACTTCCATTCACTTTCACAGAATTCAAACGATAACCCGGCATAGTTTCCTTGGGAGTAATAACAATATATGCATATGGGTTAGTTACATTAAAACTAACACTCGTATTACCTGTTAAAGTACCCCAATCAGTTTTACTTCCACTAGAATCATTTGTTTCATCTCCATAAAACTCGTAATAGGTAGAACCATTTGCTGATTGTTTTATAATATAGGATGTATTGTATGTAAATGATAATTCGGTAATGATAAATTTTGCTTCGGGTGTGTTGTTGATCGGGTAGTAGTTAGCCTTACCGCATATACCAATACCTAAATAATCACTATTAGCGTTTAAGTCATAATTAAGAGTAATCTCTTGATTTGTGTCACCCCAATCGCCGTCATTACAGCTATAGGTTGAAGATAAATGAAAACCCCTAAGATATTCACCTTCAACCGGACGATCGTTCCAACTGTTCCAGGTTGGTTGAGTTGGTGTCAATGTAGAGTCACTAGATTTCATACCAACTTGAAAGTAACCGCTATCGAACCAATAGTTAGTATTGCGCATTTTCAACGTTCCTTTCAAATGAACAGTCACAGTTCCTGTTCTTGTTAAGCCTGCAATAAAAGTCGGAAGCTTTAAATTCAACACGCCACCAAAAGCATTATAACTACTAATGATTTCACCACTTATGATACCAAAATAAATATTACTATCTTCTTTTCCGGCAACTTGATGATAAAAATTCGATTCATTATCCTTATCCTTGCTTAACCAGTTATAGGATATAGCACTTACCTTAGGACCTGGCGCGTCGGTTGTGTTTAAGCTAAATTTATGCGTACTGCTATTATATGTATAATAGGAATCCGCAGGGGCATAAGCATTAGCAGCAGAAACGGTATTAGCCGACTTATAATAGCCATCGCCCGAACTGGGTGTTGCAGCAAAGGCAACGTCATTTACACCTGTCAGTGCAGTCAAAATGCCAAGGAGAACGGTTGCCAAAAGCACCGATATTATTATAGCTCCTGCACTTAATAATAGTCTGCGTTTTCTATTTCTTATATTTCTTGTAGCGGTTAATTTTTTCATAAAACCTTACCTCTTACTTGTTCGTATATATATTAGTACTTGTTTTTTTATTTTTTTTCGTCATCCTGAGCGAAGCGTAGCGTAGTCGTGAGGATCTAATCAACATTGTCATCCTGAGCGGAACGCAGTGGAGTCGTGAGGATCTAATCAACATTGTCATCCTGAGCCATAATTGTCATTCTGAGCGTAGTGAAACGAAGTCGAAGAATCTAATCCACATTGCCATCCTGAGCGTAGTCGAAGAATCTCATCCTTATTCCGTCATCCTGAGCTATAATTGTCATTCTGAGCAACGTCGAAGAATCTCATCCACTTGTCATCCTGAGCCATCCTTACCGTCATGTCGACCGCAGTGGAGACATCTCATTCCTACCGTCATCCTGAGCGTAGTGCAACGAAGTCGAAGAATCTCATCCTTGTTATCGTCATCCTGAGCGCAGTCGAAGGATCCCATCCTTGTGTCATGTCGACCGTAGTGGAGACGTCTCTTTTCTATACACAAACCCATTGCGAAGAAAGCACAAACCCTGTACACCGTGTCATAAAATCAAACCATCCGCCTATTAAGATTTTCATAAAAAATATATATCATAAAACGCTAGAAACAAATGTAAGCAAACGATAATGATTGCATTTTTATTCACACATAACCCAAATAACAACAAAAAAAATGATTCGCACCAAAAAGTGCAAATCATAACACTATTTTCATACCATATAGCAGTTAAACTTTATAATAAAATTGATTTTTAAAATATTTTACTTAAATAGAACTCAAAACTGCAATACACAAAAATGTATATTTATTCATATATTTTTATAAATGTTTCTATTTGTTTGCATTGCAAATGGATGAGATCCTTCGACGATGCTCAGAATGACGGAATATGGATGAGATCCTTCGACTTCGTTTCACTACGCTCAGGATGACACATTGATGAGATCCTTCGACTATGCTCAGAATGACAATTATGGCGTAGAATGACGATAGCAAGGATTAGATCCTTCGACTATGCTCAGGATGACGGAATAAGGATGACACAAGGATGAGATTCTTCAAGCAACGTGATCAAAAAATAACTTCATTGGTTGAAATGGCTATTACCAAAGCTTTATTTACGACTATTTTGTTTTTCTTTTTCTCTTTGTTTTTGTGAAAATTCGCAACCGCAAAAATCTTGTCTATATAAATCGTATTCTTTTGATAGCTCGATACTTCTCAAATATCTTCCTTTCTTTTTTAAATCGGTTGGCAAATACGTTATATCTCCGATTTTTTCAAGGCTTAAACCGATTTTGTTTAGAACATCGGCATTTTTAAGCGGACTAATTGTAAGAGTGGTTGCAAAATAATCATAGCCGTGGAAACGTGCTTTCTCGGCGGTCTTTGATAAGCGCAGAGCAAAGCATTTTACGCATCTTTCGCCGCCCTCCAAAGCGTTTTCCAATCCACAAACGCTATTCAAAAATTCGTTATGGTCATAATCTACCGAAATAATCTTGATTGGCTTTTTAAAAGGATATGATGATACAAATCGTTTCAATTCATCAAGTCGTTTGTCAAACTCTTCTTTTGTCGAGATGTTTGGGTTATAAAATAAAATATCGATATCAAAAAATTGAGTCAAGTATTCAAGACTAGCAGAAGAACACGGCGCACAACACGCATGCAAAAGCATCCGTCTATTGTCGTCAAGTTTATTTATTAATTTATCTGTTTCCGCTTGCCAATTTGTTTTATTCATACTCTACCTTTTTAAATAGTAATTTTGATATTAATCATTCCAATTCTTTATTTCTCATTCCTAGCGTTCATATCGTCATTATACGCTATAATTGTCATTCTGTGCCATACTAATTGTCATCCTGAGCGTAGTCGAAGAATCTCATCCTTGTTCCGTCATGTCGACCGCAGTGGAGACATCTCTATACAAGCACTAACCACTTGCGAAGCATATGTACATCCATTCCGGCTAATTGCCATGCCGAGCCATCCACACCGTCATTCTGAGCGTAGTCGAAGAATCTCATTCACACGTCATTCTGAGCAACGTTGAAGAATCTCATCCATATCGTCAAAAACAAGTATTTCAAAGCGTTTTGCATTAAAATTTATTAATGATAAAGATATGTTTGCTTATTATATCACACAAAATATCACAAAATATGCATAAAATAGAATCTTAAAAATAGATTTTGCATTAATTTTCTATATATTGTGTTTCACATACAGGTAAATCACAATATATTGTGGTTTATCTGTATAGGATTAACTCCCCAAATGAATACAATTTTTTGTTATCGAGCCGAGCGTTGCATTTTTAGTGTGTCACTTCAGCCGATAATAAGTAGTTTTTTTGCCGTTACCCTCACGCTTCAGTTCACCTTCGGCGACGAGCTTGCGGAGTGCACCCTCTACCGAGCTGATACTGAGTGAGGGGCAAAGCTCCATAATATCCTGCTTTTTGAAGCGGCCAATCTTATTCTGTGTTGCACGTCTTACCATTTCAAGAGACGAGATCTTGGTTTCTACAAGTGCAAATCGGTCTTCAAAATCACGATATGCAGCAAGGATAGTGCCAAGCAGATATTTGATGAACGGAACGGCATCTGCTTCTCCCTCATGCCAACCTTGCTGGGATTGATGAAGAACATCATAATACAGATCCTTGTTCTTCGCAATTTTTGCTTCAAGGGAGATATACTTCCCAACGTAGAAGCCATTTCTGTATAAAAGGAGCGTTGTGAGAAGTCTGCTCATTCTGCCGTTACCATCATTGAACGGATGAATGCAAAGGAAATCGTGTATAAAGGTAGGAATGGCAATGAGAGGCTCAAGCTCCATATTGCCGATCACACGATTATATTCGTTACAAATGGCTTCAAGTGCCTCCGGTGTCTCAAAGGGATCAAGGGGCGTAAACAGCGTTTCAGTATGTCCGTCGGGATAGGTTGCACTGATATAATTTTGAACGCTTTTTGTTTTGCCCGCCATAGGGTTGTTCATGTGGCTGTAGAGAATTTTATGAAGCTGAAGGATATAATTCGGTGTCAGAGGAATAGCATCAAAACTCTCGTGGATAATATTCAGCACGTCGCGGTATCCGGCAATCTCCTGCTCGTCACGGTTTCTCGGCGTGGTTTTCTCCCCCATCAGCTGACGGATACGGGTGCTTGTGGTAACTATGCCCTCAATAGCATTAGATGCCTCGGTGCTTTGCACCTTCGCAATCTCGACTAGCTTTTCAAGCTCCTCGGGGCGTTGCTTCAAATATAATTCTTGTTTCCCGGCTTCCTTGTATATGGCGGCAATCAAACCAAGAAGCTCGGAATCCCATTTATTTTCGCTAATTTTCGTATAATTAAAGGTTCTCATAATTTCACCTCCAAACAATTCCCTTAAATTATAGCACAAATTAAGGGGATTGTCAATATCTCAAGGAAATATTCCCTTATAATTCTATCCAAACCAAGGGAAAATATGCTTCGTTAAGAAAAAATAAGGGTATCGGAAGATGATTTTTCAAAATACCCCTTGACTTTTTTGCCGTTTAGAGTGATATATACAAACACTCGGAGGTGATTCGTATGAACAAAAAACAAGGGGCGGCAGAGCGTGATTACCGTCTTGCCAAAGCCATTTTTACAGCGTTGCGAGATAAAGGCATCATTACGAACGAGGAGGTTTCGGCACTCAAGAAGGAGTGCGTTGAGAGGCTCAAGCCGATGGTGGGAGAATTGGAGGTGAACAGCATTGCCGAAGAGAAAGGTTACACAGGTTGAATTTGCTCCCCGACTTGGGGACTTTGGTCGAGCTCCTACGGCAAAGCTGCGAGTCGCCGCCTATGCCCGTGTATCCACCGAAAAGGAGGAACAGGAGCATAGTTTAGAAGCGCAGACCGATTATTTTGAAACCTATATCAAGGAGAACTCACGATGGGAATTCGTAGGTCTTTATGTGGATGACGGCATTTCCAGTCTTTCCTATCATAATCGTGACGGGTTCAATCCTATGATTGCCGATGCCCTCAAGGGGCGGATCGACCTGATCGTCACCAAGTCGGTCATCCGTTTCGCACGAAACACGGTGGACACGCTGACCACGGTGCGAAAGCGCAAGGATGCGGGTGTGGAGGTCTTCTTCCAAAAAGAGAACATCTTCACCCTCGACATCAAGGGCGAATCTCTTATCACCATTATGTCATCTCTCGCCCAGGAAGAGAGCCGTTCCATCTTCGAGAACGTGACCTGGGGACAAAGAAAGAGCTTTTCGGACGGCAAGGTGAAGCTGCCGTATAAGAGATTCCTCGGCTACCGTAAGGGAGCGGACGACACTCCCGAAATCGTTCCCGAGGGAGCAGAAATCATTCTCCGCATTTACAGCGACTTTATCTCCGGCAAAGCCCCCTCAACCATCGCAAGAGAGCTGACCCGTGACGGCATTCTCACGCCCGGAGGAAAGACGGTATGGGAGAAGAAAACGGTACTGAGTATCCTCACCAATGAAAAATATAAGGCTGCCGCACTGTTGCAATAACGATATACGGTTAACTTTATTCAGAAGAAAACGAAAATCAACGAGGGAGAGGTGCCGCAATACTATGTTGAGAACAGCAATCCTGCCATCATCGAGCCGGAGGAATGGGACAGGGTGCAGATAGAGCTTGCACGGCGCAGAGACATCGGAAAAGCTACCTTTTGCAACTCACCGTTCTCCACAAAAATCTTCTGCGGTGATTGCGACTCAAGGTACACGCCCATCGACTGGCACTTCACCGACAAATGCCGCCGACTTGTGTGGCAATGTATCAACAAGTTCCATAACGAAGTCAAATGCACCACCACCCACTTCACCGAAAAGCAAATCAAGGAGAAGTTCCTTGAATTGTTCGCCATCTACTTTGCAGACAGAAAGGCAACCATCGATACCCTACGTTATGTGCAGAAAACTTTGACGGACACCGATTTTATTGACGATGACATTGAAGCCTGCGATAGGGGAAATGGATATCCTCACCGAAATGATACGGCAGACGGTGATGCAGAACGCCTCCGCCTCCGTGAGCAAAGATGAATACCGCCGACGTTACAATGACCTCACCGACCGCTTTCACGCCGAGAAGGAGAGGCACAAACGCCTGACAATCGAGCGCGAACGAATGGATGCCGAGTCGGTTGCCATCGGCGGTATGTTTTTTGAGCTGACCGAGATTGAAACTCCGCCCATCGAGTTTGACGAAAAGCTCTGGCACGCTGTGGTTGATAGAGTTACCGTCTACAACGATGACCGCCTGGTGTATTCGATGAAGGACGGAACGGAAATAACGGTTATGCTTTGGAATGATTGAGATAAATTGTCGAATTTTGCGAAATAGATTTGATTTTATTGAGAAAAAATAAAAATTTTCAAAAGTATTGACAAAATCGTAGAAATGTGATATAATGGATTACTACTTCAAAAATAAGGTGATTGTGATGGCATTTAAGAATGATAAAATTTATGCAAGAATAAAAACAATAGAGTTTTTCAATTTTCGCAATATTGAATACGGGAAAGTGGATCTTCCAAATGCTAAAATAGAAGATTTTAAATGTGGCTCACCTTCTATACTTGGATTGTATGGTCAAAATGGTTCGGGAAAAACATCTTTAATAATGGCTCTCAACATATTGAAGGACCTTTTGTCGGGGCGTTCAATTGAAAAGAATTATTTAAGCAGCGTTCGAGTTGGCTGTGATTATGCTAGATTGAAATTTGTTTTAACTCTTTATAACGATGCTGGCGTAGATTATGAGGTTCATTATCAGTTTGACTTGAAAATTGAAGTTGAAAGCCACTCCCTGGAAGACAACGAGTTTGACATAGATGCAACTCAAGACCGAGTTGAAACATTGAAAGTATATAATGAAATCTTAAGATACAAAAGAACCGCAACAGATGGCACGGAAGATCCGCTGCAAGATGTTGTTGATGCGTCTTTAGAAAGTTCACTAAAAGCAGATTATGCTTTTGGAAACAAGTCCAAATATGAGCTGTTGGTAGGAAAAAATAAAGAAACCGAGCAAAAATTGCGTGATGCTAAGGCGGCATCATATGCAAAATCTCGTTCGTTTATTTTTTCAAAAGATGTGTATACTTCAATAAACTTGAATGACGATACGGCTCATTACAAAGAATTGATATCTGCTCTTCATACATTTGGCATGGCATATCTTCATGTTATTAATACTATGAATACAGGCATTAACAATCTCAAAAATGATATTCCTCTTTGCATTTGGTCTGACAAAGATGGCGCATTGCGTATAGCTTATACTTTGTTGAAAACGATAGGAGCCAATCAGGTGTCCGAAGATTTTTATTCTTTTGTTGCTGAAGCTATCAATGGTTTGAGTGGTGTCCTTGGAACGATAGTTCCAGGATTATCTATAGAGATTAAAGACCTCGGTCTTGCTTCTAATGAAAAGGGTGAATCGGTTCATGTCTTTGAAATCTTATCTAACAGGAATGGTGTCAAAATTCCTTTAAAATACGAATCCGATGGTATTAGACGCATTGTATCCATACTAAGTCTTTTGATTGCTGTTTATAATCAGCCATCGATGACTATCGCTATTGATGAAATGGATTCTGGAATATTTGAATACCTTTTGGGTGAAATTCTGCAGGTTCTTTCCGAATCTGCAAGAGGGCAATTAATTTTCTCGTCTCATAATTTGCGTCCATTGGAAGTTCTTCCTGCAAAATTCCTTTGTTTTACAACAGTAAATGCAGACAATCGTTTTATCAAAATGCCCGATGTTAGCGGAAACAACAATTTGAGAGACAAATATTTTAGAAATATTATTCTTGGAGAAACGGAAGGACTATACGCTCCTACTGATAAATACGATATCGAATTAGCTTTTTATCAGGCTGGTAATGAATTAGATACCGAGGGGTGAGTATATGCAGAAAAAATTTATTCTCTTTATTGTTGAAGGCGGTAATGATAAAAAAGAAATAACTGCGATGTTGCACTCCCCATATTTTGCTCAGTACAAAGATAAATATCAATTTGAATTTATCGATTTGAGATATGATATAACCTCAAAAGAAGGAAATACGGAAAAAAACATTCAAGGAAAATTAAATGAGGTTTTTTTGAATTGGAGAGAAAGCGGTATACCATTCAATAGAATTAAGCCTAGTGACGTTCAAGAAATTGTTCATATCATTGATACGGATGGAGCTTTTATTCCAAAAGAAGATATCGAATATGGGGATGTTGGAAGATTCTTTTATGAAGAAAAACGGATACTTTCATATACACCATCCAATGCTGTAGGCAGAAATAACCGAAAGTCAAAAATAATAAAGAAACTTTTGACCGTTTCTCAAATCGACGGAGTGCAGTATAGTATATATTTTCTATCTTGCAATATGGACCACGTACTATTCGGCGAACGAAATCCTGCACAGCAAGCCAAAGATAATAGAGCTCGTAGTTTTCCTTTTTTGTGTGCTAAAACAGGCATATTGCAGAAGACAATCTTTAATCCAGCGATTGCCGCTCAAGGCACATACGAAGAATCTTGGGCAGATATTCAAGATGACCATAAATCTTTAGGTCGGTATACCAATTTCAATTTGTT
Source organism: uncultured Clostridia bacterium (assembly GCA_945482995.1). GTDB lineage: Bacteria > Bacillota > Clostridia > Christensenellales > CAG-1252 > RUG14300. Next base: position 23,616 of record CALYRM010000018.1, read on the forward strand.
TTTTGGAGATAAAGCCAAAAACCCAAAGTAAAACTTATTCTCTGAACGATTGAACCCTTGAACGATACAAAATTCGCCACTTCTGTCTTGTCGGGGCAGAGGATGGCGGATTTATCGTTTCTGAAAGAAAAATGCCCTCAAAACCACCGAAATAAGCGGTTAAAGGGCTAAATATGGGCATTTTCCGTATATAAAGTTAAATTCCATAGCCGAAATTGTATCGACTATGGAATCTTTTTTGGTCGAGGAGACGGGATTTGAACCCACGACCTCTTGGTCCCGAACCAAGCACGCTACCAAACTGCGCTACTCCTCGTCGCTTTGTGTATTGTGTATATAATATTAACAAATATTTTTTGTTTAGTCAACTTGTTTTACTAAAAATGCAATTATGATTTTTATATAGCGAAAAGTCAATTATCGTGAAAAAGACTATAATAAACGTGCAAAAAATTAAAAACAATAAAAAGCAGTTAAAATTGTTCCAACCGTCATGGTTTGCTAAATTAGAATTTATATAACTAAAACTATCTCAACTTAAATCATAGGTAACGACATTCATTAATTGCAAGACGAGTTGCATATGCCGAAACTCTACATAATTTTATTTTTTTGCAAATCAACCACTTATGTCCATTAAATTCTATCCCCCCCTCGCATAAAAAAGAAAAAATATCAATCATCTGAAAATATGCATTTTTAAAATATTACAATATCCCAAAATATGCAAAATTTCACATTTTATTATCCTAAAATATGCATTATTTTTAATTTTTAATATCCTAAAATATGCATAGCGCTTTACAAAATGCGAAAATATATGCTATAATTAAGCATAATAAATGAGGTGGATTTATGTTAAAACGAAAAATGTATAACACTCTTCTCAAGTGGAAAAAAGAAAAGAAAAATGAATGTCTTTTGATAAAAGGGGCAAGACAGGTCGGCAAAACCTATCTTGTTCGTGAATTTGGAAAAAATGAATATGAAAGTTTTGTTGAAATCAATTTTCAAGAGCAAAAAAGCTTGAAGGTTATCTTCGACGGTGACAAAACTGCAGAAGAAATATATAAAAGAATGACTGCCAATATTCCTAACATCAAGTTAATTCCACACAAAACACTCATTTTTCTTGACGAAATTCAAAAGTGCGCTGGCGCTCGTACCGCATTGAAATTTTTAGCAGAGGATAATCGTTACGATGTGATTGCTTCCGGCTCACTTCTTGGATTATCTTACGGCAAAGATGATGATAGAGACGTTGAACCCATTGAATCAATTCCAGTGGGTTATGAAAAAGCCGTAACGATGTACTCTTTAGATTTTGAAGAATTTCTATGGTCTTATGGTTACACCGACGAAACAATTGCTTATTTGAAGAGCTTTTACACTTCGAAGGAAAAAGTCCCTTCCGCAATCCACGATAGATTTGAAAATTTGCTCCGTGAATATCTTGTTGTAGGCGGAATGCCCGAAGTAGTCGCAAACTATGTAAAATTCAAAGATTTTACCAAGGTTCAAGAAATTCAAGATAAGATTTTGGCCTCCTATGCAGACGATATTTCTCAACACGCAAAAGGTGTCGAAAAAGCAAAGGTTCGCAAGTGTTATGATAGCATTCCACGCCAGCTTGCCAAAGAAAATAAAAAGTTCAAGTATTCAGAAGTTGAAAACAAAGCGACAGCACGCAAATTCGGCGACAGCATACAATGGCTTCGTGACGCAAATATGGCTTATGTGTGCTATAACACCACAACGCCTATTTTACCGCTTAATGCTTACGAAAAAGACAATGAATTCAAACTCTATATCACAGATACCGGACTATTACTTGCATTATTTGGTTTTGCTACTAAGCAGGCATTGCTCAACGGAAATCTAAAAGGATTCGCTAAGGGTGGCATATTCGAAAACTTTGTTGCCGAAACTCTCATAAAGAACGGTTATACACTTCATTATTATAAGCCAAACGATAGTTTGGAACTTGAATTTATTATAGAAAAGGACGGCGAAATTATTCCTATTGAAGTTAAAGCAGGTAATACCCCTACGAAGTCGCTTGACTCGTTTATCGAAGAATTTACCCCGTCTATTGCCATTAAACTAATCAGCGGAAATATTGGACTAACGGATAAAAAATTCACAATTCCCCATTTCCTTGCAATGTTTATCTAAGTCGAAATGCAAGATTATAACAAACGTGCAAAAAAACTTTTATTCAATGCACAACGTGCTGATCAATAAATTTATATCATGGCATAGACGCACCCATAAGCGCCCCAAAAGGTCAGAAACAGCTAATAAAAAAGTGCTGTAGTAAATACAACAACTACAGCACCGTGCAATCATGAAGTCGTTTTGCAAAACGACTTCATTTTTTTAAATTGGATTAGATCCTCACGACTTCGCTACGCAACGCTTGAGGATGACAATAAGGATGAGATTCCTCGACTTCGCTACGCTACGCTCGGAATGACAATTATGGCTCAGGATGACGATAAGGATAGGTCCCTCGACGATGCTCGGGATGACAGCGGAGCTGTCAATTCACCCTCGACTTCGCTCGGAATGACATTATAAACGCTCAGGATAACACACCAAGTGACACATCAGGGCGTTATTCATCATCTGCAATCGGTGTTTCAGGGCAATCGTTAGAAACCTCGGGGGC
>CALYRM010000019.1 GCA_945482995.1 uncultured Clostridia bacterium
TTATCGGACAACGCCACAAATTGTTCGGGAGATAAGGTTTCCCCTCTTGCGTTCACATCAATCCCCAGTTCAACAAGCACTTCGGATAATTCCTCTTTGGTAAAGTTTAAAGAAGTAAGATTATTGATAAGAGTTTTTCTACGCATTAAAAATGCAGTCTTAACTACCTTATCGGTAAATTGCTCGTTTTTACCTCTATAGATAGGTTTAACGTCGAGCCTGACAACGGCGGAATCTACGTTCGGTATCGGATAAAACATATTACGAAGAACCTTTCTTGTAACGACTGCGCCACCTAATGACTTGACCTTAACGGTAATTGCGCTATAATCTTTATTCCCGGGGTTGGCGGTAAGTCTATCTGCAACTTCTTTTTGAACCATTACCGTTATGCTTTTACCTATTCCATTTTCCAATAATCTCATAATTACGGGAGTCGTGATATAATAAGGCAAATTCGCAACAACCTTTGCAGTAGAAAACTCGCTTTTTAGCGTATCGATACTTTCCTTCATAAAGTCCATAAATCGAACTTCTACATTGTCAACATCGGAAAGATTTTCATATAACACGCCTACAAGGTTTTTATCGATTTCGTAAGCAACAACCTTTTTTGCTTTTTTCGCAAGACTTTTTGTCAATGTACCTGCGCCTGCGCCAATTTCCAAAACTATATCTTCAGCGGATATATTTGCGTCGTCAACAATAGCGTCAAGTAAGTTTGAGTCGGAGATAAAGTTTTGACCAAACTTTTTTGTAAAATGAAAATCGTGTTTTTGAATTAAATCCTTAATGCTCGAAGCCATTATTATTTTTCTCCCAATCTATAAAAGCGTTGTATGTTTTGATAAGTTAGATTTTCTACTTCCACTGCCGTTAGCCCTAGGTCGCACGCCATTCTATCTCGTACCAAGCCCAATAAAGCAGGCGTATTACGTTCTCCACGAAAAGGCACGGGCGTCATATACGGACAATCGGTTTCAAGCAATAATCTATCCTTAGAAATAACCTCTAATACCGATTTTTTGTTGTTTTTATTAAAGGTGATTGCACCGCCAAATGAATAATAGCAACCAAATTTGTTATAATAATCTCGTGCTAACTCCATAGAACCGCTATAACAGTGAAGTAACACGCCGTTATTAAGTTTGTCAATATTCTTGTCAAGTATTTCGTTTGCGTCTTGATATGCCTCTCTCAAATGAAGGACTAACGGAAGCGAAAGTTCGTTGGCAATAGCGATTTGATCGCCGAAGAATCCTTTTTGCATATCCCTTGGGGAGAAGTCGTAGTGGTAATCCAAGCCCACTTCGCCCCACGCAACACATTTATTATGACGTGATAATTCAATCAAAGCATAAAGATCGTTTTCTTTCGCTTCAATTGCGTTGTGCGGATGAATTCCTACGGTAAAATACATATTGTCGTATTTTTCCGCCAATTCTAAAGCCTTTTCACTACTTGCCCTATCCCAAGCGGAATTGACAATAATTCCAACACCCTTGTTAAGGCAATCTTCATAAACCGACATAATATCGTTATCAAAAGCTTTATCATTCAAATGGGCATGTGCGTCGCTAAGCATAATTACTCCTAAAACTCTATTGATGGAATTATACCAAATAAAAAGCAAATAATCAAATACTTTCAACCGTCATTTCTCTTTTATGTCATATATCATATAAAGTCTTTTCTTACTTTAAAAATAATATAGACAATTTACTATTTTTATGTTAAAATAATTAAATAATGAACTTTTATGGAGATTATCACATTCATACCGATTGGAGCGATGGAAAATCGACTATTCGGGAAATAGAGGCTGCGGCTCGAAACTTTGGACTTAAAGAAATAGCCTTTACCGAGCACGGAATTAGGAATCCTGCTTATTCAGTCAAAAAGCTTATCAAGCAATTTGATTATATTAACGAAATAAAGGCAGAAAGCGAAACATCGATTTTGTTTGGCAATGAAGCGGATTTGATTGGCGAAAATGGAGAAATTGACATATCGATTGAAAATCAAAGGTATTTGGATTTATTGATTGTCGGTTTTCATCAGTTTGCCTTTCCAAAATCCCCCAAAGATTGGTTTAGGAGTTATCTCCCTGCTATAATGAATCCGTTCTTCAGTAAAAGGGATAGCTATCGAAAACGGAACACTCAAACAATGATTAAGTGTATCGAAAAAAATTCGGTTGACATTTTGTCGCACCCGAACCACCGATTCTTTTTTGAACCACTTGATGTTGCGAAGGCTTGCGTTGATACGGGAACCTTAATTGAATTAAATATTAAACACTTAGACGTAATTGAAGAAATACTTGATGAGTTACTTAAAACCGACGTTAAAATGATTGTCAGTAGCGATTCACACGAATTGTCAACCGTTGGCAGATTTGAAGAGGCGGAAAAACTGATTGAACGCTATGGTTTATCGTCAAGAATAGTCAACTTAGGCGATAAAAAGCCACAGTTTAAGAATCACAAATGATAATTAAAAGTGCTTTCACCATTAATAAGGAGCTTGCTATGATAGGGTTTTACACACATATTTATTTTGCTTCAAAGGTAACCGAAGGTTTACCAATCGGCAGTAGTCAGGTAATCAAGCTTTATCCTGACGCTTTTCGTTTGGGCTTGTTGGGTACCGACATATTGGACGGAATAAGCAATGTGAGAGCCGAACTTGATTCTATGCACAGCTACGATTTATTCGCTTCATCTGCAGAATATATTTTGGGAAGCGGAAGCAAATGCCAATTAAGCTATATGTTAGGTATGATTTGCCACTATCTACTAGATAGCAGATTGAAACCCTATATTTATTATGTTTACGAACACGGTGTTCATCATTATTTTGATGAAGAGGTATCTATTCTTGATTTGTGCGATATAGAAAATTCAATCGACTACTATATTAGATGTAGTCATATGATATCACAAATGGATGAAATTAAGAGTTTTAAAGCAAGAGGCTTTGTTGTTGAGGATATTATCGATTTATATGTAAACGGAATCAATCCCAGATGCTTAGGTTATGTTGTGGAAGCGGGACAAATTCGCACACAATTCAATAGTTTTACATTCCGTGATCCCGTTCCAAAGGATATGCTAACAAACGATTATATGAACACAAAACGTAGACCTTGGCAACAGGTTAGAAATGAATATTTTGAAACCAATGTCAGCTTAGAACAAATGTTTGATAAAATCACCCCTATTGCTCAAAAAATGATAAAGGACTATATGGCGTCCGCAAGAAGCGATTATCCGCTAACACGCAAAGCCTTTCTAATCAACGCTAATGGCGTAAAAACAAAGTAGAAGTGTAATAACATCCGAATATGGATTAGATTCTTCGAACAACGCTTGAGAATGACATTATGATTTAGAATAGCTGTTCTTATGCTTCGCAAAAGGTCGGTGCTTGGTTAGAGATTTCTCCACTTCGGTCGAAATGACGAAACATGGATGAGATTCTTCGAACAACGCTTGAGAATGACAATGTGGATGAGATTCCTCGAACAACGCTTGAGAATGACATTATGTATTGCGAAGTATGACATTATGTGTTGCGAAGTATGACAATGTGGTTTACACACTGCATATAAAAATTAAGCCTATCGGTTTTCCGATAGGCTTTTTATCTTAAGTGTTTAATAAAGCAACCATTATGCTTGCATTTGTCAAATTGAGAGTTTCTTCACCTGCGTTAGTCATTTGTAACGTTGAGTTTGCCGGAATTTGTATCAAAATACTCTTTGATAGAGTCGATGTTCCGGTTCCTACATTGGTATTTGTCAACGTGCTATTTGGAACGGCAGCACCATTTAACAGTAAGCTAATTGAAACATCACCGTTTTGAGTAGAGCCATTTGCGCCGTAATTAACCATATATGTGCCTGCTGTAGGTATGGTGACTGTAGAGCCTGCATAAGTTATGTTGCTTCCTATTGTAGCAACAGTGGTTGTATACGGAATAACTGCACCAGCAGCAACGGTGGTTGTACCTGATTCTACATAGCGTGCATTTGCTATACCCTGAGCACCCGCAGGGCCAGCAGGACCTGTTGCACCCGTAGCACCTGTTGCACCCGTTGCGCCTGTTGCACCAACGGGACCTTGTGGACCTTGTGGACCTTGTGGACCTTGTGGACCTTGTGGTCCAATTGCGCCTGTTGCACCTACAGGACCTTGTGGACCAACCGCGCCTGTTGCACCTGCAGGACCCATTGGACCAACCGCGCCTGTAGCTCCTACAGGACCTTGCGGTCCCATTATACCTTGCGGTCCCATTGGGCCTATCGGACCGATAGGTCCTCGGGGCCCCGGTACTGCTATTACGGTTGTCGTCCTGTTCCTGCAATTACAGTTATCTTGATAACAATTGTTTCCATGGTTATTATTACACATTTTTTATCCCCCTCGTAATATTATAGCCTTTGGCTAATATAGATTATGCTGAGTTGATTTATAATGTGCAATGAAAAGTAGGACAGCACTTGCTATCCTACAATTAATTCTGCCGTAGCTGGCTGATGAAACCCCTTCGGAATGAAACACTTAATTCAATGTGCAATGTGCAATTAATGTTCAAACTGTTCGCATGCTTCGCAATAAGTCAGTGCTTGTAGAGAGATTTCTCGACTACGCTCGAAATGACAATTAATAATGATTTAGATTTCTCGACTACGCTCGAAATGACAAACAAGGATAAGGTCCCTCGACTACGATTTCATGATGACGCTTGAGAATGACATTATTCTATGGTTCGAGGCACTTAAGCCTCAGGTTCTGGTGTTGGCTCAGGCGTTGGTTCGGGTTCGGGTGTAGGCTTAACTTCGGGTGTCGATGAATATACAAATTCGCCATCCTTATAATAGCCTTTACCTAGTGGCTTAACAGCAAGTATCGTGTCTTCCGATAAAACTATTTCGCAGTTAGTTATTACACGGCTTTCGTCTCCGTAACTTACCATATATCCTATAGCACCCTCCAAACCAACCCAAGAATATAAAATTCCATTTTCGGTTACGGTCTTGGTGATTTCGCCTAGCGCTAATTTTTTGGTATATACAAAACTATATATTTCTTCTACGCTTTCCTTATAGTTTGTGCCGTTTGCAACTGCTTTCGCAAATATATTATATGTGCCAACTTTACCGTTTACTATGCTTGTGATATCAACGTCAACTGTTGGATTAGCCGTTGCATCAACCGTAAGCTTTTGACCGTTTACAGATAGCTCATAAGTTTTTGCATTAGCTACATTTTGTATTGTTACAACAAAACTTGTTTCGCCGTTTTCGTTCACTCTTTCTTTGCAAGAAAGTATATCGGGTTGTTCTAGGGTTTCGTAAATTTCAACCGTTAAATTACGAGCGTCGCCGTCATTATATTGTTCTTGATTATTCGATACAGCAGATACAGTAAGCGAATAGCTACCCGGCGCTTTGTATGGCAACGTATAAACGGTATAATTGCCGTTTAAAGTTTTTTCTACTCGTACCGAGTCCATACCGTCATAAACAACCATATACGCATCAGCATTATCTACGTTGGAGATTCTTATTTCATACCCGTTATCACCGTTTACAATCAAGATTTCAGGTGTTTCAAGTTTTTGAACAAAGTAATAATTTTCAACGGTATTTGCGTCAAAGCCTTTCCAAATTGCTTTTTCTTCGATAAATAGCTTTATGCAACCTTCAACATAGTTGGTGATTGAATTAGGCTTTAAATGAACTTTTTCACCACCGCTTATATTATTGATATTACCATAACAATAAACTACCGAATTCATTGCGGAATGTAGATTTGCATTTTCCATCAACGATTTTAAAATGATTTCGCCATTGTCGCCACAGAACGAACCTACTAAGGCACTTTCGTTTTCGTTTCTTAAAAACCAAATATCTGTTGTTTCTTGAGATTTACCACTTACCCCGTTTAAAATTTCCGCTGTTTTAGCTAAGATTACAACATTGTCGGCAACTACATTGCTATACAACTTTACGCTTTCGCCGTCAATAAATAGCCTATCACAAACAATTTTTCCACCAACAGTAAAGTCCGACCATAAATATTTTTGCTTGCCAATAAACGAATCTTTATTCTTTACGTTTAAATTGCCTTTAACCGTCAATGTATATTTATCAAGATCCAAAGTATAGCCCGACAAATCTAAGTTTCCATCTATAGTTATGTCCGACTTAAACTTAAGCTCGCTTTTTTTGTTTTGGGCGCTTGCTTCAATAAGGTCTTCGGCATTATGAATAAATACCATTTTAGCAGTGGTAACAAAGTGTGCAACGACAACTCCTATAACTACCGCCAAAACAAGCGAAAGAATAAATATCAAAAGTTTATGCGCTTTTGCCCAAGCGGCACTTTTTGCACGTCTTTCCTTCTGTTTTTCTTTTTTTATACGTTTCTTTTCCGCTTTTTCTTCATCAACGGCACTATGTTCTTTTGAATTATCGTCTAATTTTTCGCCGTCATTTTTAGAATTATCGTCTGAGATAGTTTCGCTTGACTTTTCGGAATTTGACGGCAAGAAATCGCTTTCGGCTTTTGGCGAAGATTGTTCTTCATTATCAGTCAATGGTCTCTCGTCGTTTATATCATTTTCAATGATGTTTTCTTCCGAAATATCCGTGCTATTTAAATCAGTTTCATTATTTGTCGAAGTATCGTCAACATCATCTTGCTTATTATCGACAACTTCAATAGAGTCATCACTAGTTGCCCCATCGGTAACCTCGTTTTGATTAGGAATTTCCCCTATAGAATTATCCGCACCCACTTCGTTTTCATTGATAATATTGTTTTCGTCGCCCTCAACCTCGGTATTTTCGGTTTCTTCTAAAATAACGGTATTTTCGTTATTATCTTGGGTCATTTGATTATTAAATCTTTTCTTTTTATTCTTTTTACTCATTGTCCCAATCTTCCTTTTTATAGTTTATTTATAAGTGTATAACTTTATTTATATTACTCATCGTCTTTAAAATGTCTTTTATACACGCATTTTGCCGAATTTGATATTATTCGTTTGAATATTATTGGTTGATTTCACCTTGCACATAATTAAAAATGTTCGCATTTTTATTAAACAAGGATGAGATTCTTCGACTGTGCTTAAGAATGACGCTCCCGCGTCGGGATTGCACTTTGCCCAGAATGACATTTATAATTTATAAAATTGCACTTTGCACATTATAAAAGCGGATGAGATTCTTCGACTCCACTTCGTTCCGCTCAGAATGACAAACAAGGATTAGATCCTCACGACTCCACTACATTTCGCTCAGGATGACATTTATGGCTCAGAATGACATTTATAATGATTAGATTCCTCGAGCATCGCTTCCAGAATGACAGTATGGCTCAGGATGACATTATATACGCTCGGAATGACGTTAGTTAATACGACTCGTCGTTTTAACACTCAGCTATTCTTTTCGCTATTTCGATTATGTCGTCTAAGGTTTTAGCAGCTCCTACCGAAAACCTAACGTCTCTTGCTCCGACTTTTCCCTTTACGTGGCCCATTAAATGACACTTCATAAGTCCGACAATGGCTTCTTCGTGCGTTGTGCTTTTCAATAGATTTATATGCGTCATTATATCGCTAAAAATATCGATATCAACTTGCTTACCCGTGATTTCGGCAAAAATCGAAGGATTGCCGATTGCTCCTCTTGCAAGCATAACTCCGTCGCAACCTGTTTGCTGTATCATCTCTTTGACATCAGACGCTGTTTTTATGTCGCCATTACCGAAAACGGGGACCCTTACCGCTTGTTTTACCCTCTTGATAACTTCCCAATCCGCAGCGCCGGTGTACATTTGTTCCCTTGTTCGTCCGTGTACCGTGATAGCGGAAACGCCTGCCTTTTCCATTAGGCTTGCAAACTCGGGAGCGGTTTCATGATCGTAACCGCTTCTATGTTTTATGGTTACAGGCTTATTTGAGCCTTCTAAACAGGCTTTGACAATTTCGGTAGCAAGAGTCGGAGTCTTCATAAGGGCACTTCCCTCGCCACGAGACACAACTTTTCTAACAGGACAGCCCATGTTTATATCGATAATATCGAATTTTTGGAGTTCAGGTAGTCTACACGCATTGTAAAACGCTTCGGGGTCGCTACCGAAAAGCTGAATTGCTGACGGCGATTCATTTTCGGCAAGAGCAAGCAAATCAAAAGTTCGCCTATTACCAAAGCAAAGCGCTTTTACGCTTATCATTTCGGTATATGTTAGCCCTGCACCGTACTTTCTTGCTAGATATCTAAAGCCCAAGTCGGACACTCCTGCCATTGGTGCCAAAAGTATATTTGATGATAACTCAACATTGCCTATCTTAACCATTTTTGACCTCGTCATACAAGGCTAAGATATCTTCTCTTTTCATTGTCTTAAAATCAAGATTGCGAGATAGCGCTAGCTCTTCCATTTTTTCAAATCTTTCAATCATTTTGCGAATGGTAGTCATTAAAGCAAGCTCGGGATTTATACCAAAGCTTCTTATCAATCTTACAACTGCATACAATACGTCGCCTGCTTCTTCCTCGGTGCGTGTTTCTAAAAATTCGTCAAGCTCTTCGTTGATATTATCAAGCCAATACTGCAAGCTATCTTGAGTAAAGCCCATTTTTTCGGATATCTTTTGAATTTTGCCGGCTCTTATCAATGCAGGAAGCGTAGTCGCAACTTGTTCCATTCTATCTTTATATGTGATTTGTGATTTTTCAATGGCCTTTGCTTTTTCCCAGACTGCATGTGCTTCGTCGGGGCTCATCGCTTTTTCGGTGGAAAAAATATGTAAATGTCTACCGAGAAGTTTTTTGCATACTCCGCTAATTACGTCGTTTAGGGTAAACTCTCCCGCTCTTTCGGCTATATTTGAATGGAAAACGCCTTGTAATAAAACGTCACCCGCTTCTTCTACCATTTTATCAATATCGTCAAGCTCAATCGCTTCAACAAGTTCGTATGCTTCTTCTAAACAACAGTCTCTTATGGATTGGTGAGTTTGAATCTTATCCCACGGACAACCATCGGGAGCAACAAGGCGGTAGACTATGCCGTATAGGTCTTGTATGGTAAATCTTTTTTTATCGGTAAAATATTGGTGCGGTAGGATTATAAACGTAGAATAGTCATAGCTTTTCATTCTATCCAAATCCACTATGTTAATTGTCTGTTCCTTGCCGTTTTTAACGAAAATGCAGTCAACTTCACCATATGCGTCAAGTAGCTTGAGCTTGAGTTCGGAAGCTAAAAACTTATCGGCAATCTCCTTGATTATCAAGGTGCTATCCGAAGCAATCATAAACTCGTTTGATATTACATCCGACGCATTTTTGGATTGAACAGATGTGTCGGGATAAATGCTCAAGGCATACGCTTCAACCGTTACACCGCTAATAATTTTGATAGTCGTCAATTTTTTGAGTTCCTTGACGATAGGATCGTCGCCACCGCCACCGTCTACACAAAATACGCAGTCGCCTGCTTCCAACAGTGTTTTGATAATTTCTTGCTTTAATTGGTCGAAATCATTTGCCGACTGATACAAATAGTCAAACGAGGTTACACCTTCGACAAGCTTTGTGAGAGCCTTTCCCGCTTTTGACTCCGCGGTACGGACAAATACCTTTTTTGCGGCGGTAATTGCTTTCATTCCGCTCATTGTTAGATCGTTTTCTTGATAGCCTAATCCTACTACTGTAATCATAATTCTTCCGAATTCTTCCTTTTATCTCGATTTGTATTCTTTATCTTTTGATATAGTACTATCATTATAACATAAATCAATCCGCCAATCAATAAAGAAAGCGATAACGAAAGAATATTATTTGAAATTTTCTTGGATATGAGCGCCATTACTAAACCCATAACAAGCGACGACACAAATATAATACTTCCACCTTTAAATTCGTTTTTGCCTCTTAATTTAAAACTGTAATAAATATCAAGAACTGCTACAACGATATAGCAGACGGTATTTGCCAAAATAATTCCAATTATTCCGAGTTTGATTGCTGTAAAATTCAATGCAAGTTTAATCACGCCTGCAATTAACATATTTCTTGCCGAAATAACGCCCTTATCAAGTGCCTGCAAATATGCGCCATAAAGCTGTAAAACGCTAAGAATAGGTATTTGAATTACCGATAATCTCAATAAAAATACCGCTCTTGCTCGCTCATCTACGCTAAATGACGGATATAGAAATCCCATTATCGGCTTGGCAACCACAAACAACGTAACAGCAAGCGGAAGTGCAATAATAAGTACCGCCTTTAATGCTGACATTTCGCCCTCTTTTATGCCTACAATATTTCTTTCTCTTTTATGCCTTGCGACAACCGGAATCATGGTAACCGCAAAAGATATCGCAAGACTTTGTGGCGCATTGATTAAGGTTCCCACTGCACCCGAAAAAATACCGTATTCTGTAAGCGCCGCCTTTTCGTTCATCCCTGACAAGGCAAGAAATCTAACTACTAGTATACTGTCCGCAAAAAGCGCAAGCGGAAAAACCAGTCCGCCCACAGTCAATGGAATGGATGCGGATAAAAACGTTGATATGGGTATTTTGACAATGCCTCGCTCTAACCTACCGCCTTTGATGAAAAACAAAATAAAGCCGTAGCCTGTGGCAATGAACTCCGATAACACTATACCCGATAAAGCCACGTAAACCGCTTTTATGCCATTAAGTTTCAAGAGAAAACAAACAAGTATTCCGGATAATTTGAAAAGCTGCTCAAATACGCCGGTAAGAGCAGTGTGCAAAGTGTTCAGCTTTGAGTTAAACCACCCACGCAACGCCGCGAGGACAGAAACTAAAAACACTGCCGGCGCTATGATATAGTAGCCGTATTCCACTTCGAGCTGTCCTTGAAGTGTTGCTAAAAGTCTTGCAAACACAATAAGCAACACGCCGAAAAAAGCACCTGTCAAAACAGAGTGCAAAAGCGTTTCGGTAAAAAATCCCTTTTTAAGTTTCTCGTCGGTTATCGAATTTAAGTTTCTCGAAACAAGTACCGGAATGCCGGATGACACCACCGAAACCAAAAGAGCGTAAACGGGAAATATCATTTGATATACGCCCATTCCGTTTGCGCCCAATAGATTTGTAAGCGGTATACGATAAAATAGCCCTATAAACTTGGCAAATAGACTAAAAAAGGTCAGTATTATACCGCCCCTTATAAGTGTTCTTTTTTGCTTCGTCTTTTTAGAATTCAAGTCTTTTTACCAAATATCCGGTAGCTACATCTACCGATTTTAGGTCGCTTTCGTTGACTCTTCTATCAGAAGAAAAACATATTATTCCACCTAATAAATCACCTTGCACGACTATTGGCGATACTGCAAAGTTTTTGTATAAACTATCGTCGGATATTGTCAACGACATTGCTTTGTCGTCTACAATTGTGCTTTTTCTCTTTTCAAGCAAGAGCGACAAATAGCTCGATATTTTGTCGCCTATTTTATCCTTATGGTCGCCCTCAACTACTAATACTCTTTCCAAATCAACAATTACCGCGTCTACCGACAAAGTTTTGGCAAGCACTTCCGCTGTTTCCTTGGCTAATTCCAACAAATTTTCTATTCTTGAGTGCTTTTGTAAAATTAAGCCTTCGTTAGAGGTGTATATTTCCATTTCGGCGCCCTCTTTCAAGTTCATGCTTTTGCGGATTTCTTTTGGAATGACAACTCGTCCCAATTCGTCTATTCGTCTTATTATTCCTGTAGATTTCATTTATTTCTCCCGCTTTTAGTATGTAATCTTAATGGGAAATAATACACGATGCTAAGGCATATTCTCACCCTTAATCAATGTTCGAAGAATTACATTTACCATATAATCAAAAAATCACAATTAGCGAAGCGACTTCATTAGCGTTAGCGACTTCATTATTCATTTTTCATTTAAATTTGGATGAGATTCTTCGACTTCGTTGCACAACGCTTGAGGATGATATTATGGTTAGGAATGACGAAAGATGAATGTTTTACATGAATCTACAAACAAAACAACTGAACACCGCACCTAAAAAGGTGATAAAAAGTGCCAATGGTATGCCGTAAGATAAATTCTTTACGTTGCACTTGCTGAAATAGACCGCAGATATATAAAATACGGTTTCACTGCTTCCCAAAACTACCGACGCACACCTTGAAATGTAGCTATCAACGCCATACTGTTCGTATATATTTTCCAGCTCAACTAACGTTCCCGAACCGCTGAAAGGCTTAATCATAATCAATTCCGCAAGCTCCACAGGCACTCCTAAAAACTCGAATAATGGCTTGCATATAGTGGTTAAGTATGCCGCCAAGCCACTGACCTTGAACAAAGTGACGCATACAAAAACCGCCGCAAGAAAGGGAAATACCCCTATTGCCAAATTTAAGCCCTCTTTTGCTCCGCTTGCAAAGCTATCAAAAGCCTTATTTCTTTTGAATAGCGATATTATAAGTAATATCACCACCAAAATCGGTATTATGTATTGAGAAAATTTAAGCATTGTGCCCCCTATTGCAAAATCGTTCCCCGATTTTGCAAAATGTGAAATGTGCAATATGCAATGTGCAATTGGTTTACAAACTGCTCGTATGCTTCACAAGAAGTTTGGCGCTTAGTTAGAGATTCCTCCACTACGGTCGGAATGACGGAAGCGGATTAGATCCTTCGACTACGGTTGGAGTGACGGAAGCGGATTAGATCCTTCGACTTCGGTCGGAATGACGGAAGCGGATTAGATCTTTCGACTACGCTCAGGATGACGGATTTGATAGTCGGAATGACGGAACTTCCACTTATCCTTTATTTTTTCGATAACAAGCACAAGTACAACTCCGATGAGCGTCGTGAATATACTTGCGACTAAGCTTGGAAGAATAATGTCCGATGAGGTTTTACTGCCGTAAGACGATCTTAATGCGATTACCGTCGTCGGCAATAACTGAATCGAACTAACGTTTATAATAAAAAACATCATCATATTTCGGTCAATATTAGTCTTTTTTTCTCCCATCTGAGATATTGCGTTTATGCCCATTGCAGTGGCTGCGCCACCCATTCCCAAAAAATTGGCGGTAAAGTTCATGGCTATACTTGACTGCGCTTCTTTACTTGCCCCTTTAAATAGTCTTTTCGTAATTGGTGCAAACACCTTTGAAATTGTTTTTTCTACGCCACTGTCGCTCATTATCTGCAAAATTCCAGTCCAAAGCGAATATATAGCAGTTAGTTTTATCGTCAACCTTACTGCCTCACTCGTGCCGTTCAACATAAATCCAACCGCAGAATCGGGTTCTTGCAAGCAGATCATTATTATCGAGCAAATCATCATTATTGTAAAAATAATATTCATAGGAATATTCTATTCGCGAAAGTTTATGGGTATGCAAAAAAATAATGATAATAGATTGCAATAGTCTTATTAATGTTGTAAAATTGATTTATAAAAATGAGATGTATCGACATCGGTTGAAATGACGAAAATAAGGATTAAAAATATGAATACTCTTGACGAATTATTAATAAATTAATATAACAAAATCGTTTTATCCAAGCCGACAACTACTTCTTTATATAAAAAAATTGTTATTAAACGTCTAAACAATTCAAAAACAATTTATCAAGCTGAACAGTTTACCGCAACTCAAGTATTACACAAAAATTTTGATTGCTTAACTGAATATCTTTCCGCTTGGATTTCTTCATTTAGAGAAATTTACCTCTTTGGCGAGGTTTCTTATGCTGCATTTTTGAAAAATGGCGAAATTACAAGATATCAAAAAATCATAACAGAAAACAACGTTGGCGTCGCAAACCACAATAAGGAAAAAAACTATTTAATTCCCGAGGGTTCGCCTATTCCCGTTTTTGTTAAACTCGGAATTTTCACCAAGGATTATAAAGTAGTTGCTAAAATGCACGATAAATTTAAACAAATCAATAGATATCTTGAATTGCTCTCAGATATCATAAAAGAATATAAAGAAAATGACGATATATACATCATTGATTTTGGGTGCGGTAAAAGCTATCTTTCATTCGCGGTTTACTACTATTTAAGCGTTATAAAAAAGTTAAATGTCTTTCTTACCGGAATCGATCTTAAAAAAGAAGTTGTCGAGGACTGCAAAAAGCTTGCCGAGGAATACGGATATTCAGGAATGGACTTTTTTGCAATGGATATTAAAGATTTTGTTCCAAAACATAAAATCGATCTCGTCATTTCACTTCACGCGTGCGATATCGCTACCGATTTTGTAATACACCAAGCGGTCAAAGCTGGTGCAAAACATATATTTTCGGTGCCGTGCTGCCAAAAAGAAATCAATAAGAATATTGCCAATTCTTATGAACCGATTTTGTTTAGATATGGTATTCTTCAAGAACGAGTTTCGGCACTTATTACCGACGCTATAAGAGCAACAGTGCTTGAATTGAACGGATATAAAACAGACATATCCGAATTCGTTGACCTTACGGACAGTCCAAAAAATCTATTGATAAGAGCAAGCCTTGCAGCTCATTCTCCTAGTTATCTAAAAAAGAAAAGAGAAGAATTAAACGACCTTTTGGTGAGAGTTGATGCAATTCCTATGATAGTAAAGCTATTAGGTTAAGTGCAATGATGAGATTCTTCCCGCAACGCTCAAAATGACATTATAGTATTAGAACTATATTATTGTGTTATTATGACATTATTGTGTTATAATCAAATTATTGTGTTAAAATGAAATTATTGGTCAGTATAAAAAACTGCTACGATGCAAAGCACATTTTTCTAATATAAAATGTGCAATTATCAAGTTATCCTTTTGAATGTTAAAATTATATTAAAATTTATATTATATTTTAAATTTACTTATTGACTATCATAAAAAAAATGTATATAATGTATATACAAATATTATCAAAATTGTCCGCAAATGATATATAATGTATCATTTGCTTTGTATAAATGGATGCTTTATGCTCCTACTGTGAACTTATAAGGAGATTTGTGATGCAAAACTACGTAACCGAAAAACAACCTTTGCTTGACGCTAACGGCAATATTAAGAACCCGGGTTATTCTAAAAAATTGGTTTGGGAATATTCTAGAAATGATATAAAAGCTAAAAAAACAAGAATTAAAGAATGGGATTATTATTACATATCCGACGGCAGATATGCGCTTTGCCTAACGATTGCAGATATGGGTTATGTTGGCGCAAACTCTATTACCGTTATTGATTTTGCTAAGCCTTGGCAAGCTACAAACAGTGATATTATGCTCTTCCCTATGGGAAAGTTGAAAATGCCAACCGTTTCGAGCATTGGCGACTGTCGTTCAAAAGCAGGAAAATCTGAATTTACATTTGAAAATAACGGCACCACAAGACATTTGTACGGCTATTATAAAAATTACGACAAAAAGAAAAATGATTTAACTTTCGATATCACCATTAAGGATGAGCCTGAAGAAACAATGGTGATAGCAACTCCTTTCGATACCGATAAGTATTTCTATTTTAACCAAAAAATCAATTGTATGGTTGCTTCGGGTTGGTTTAAGATTAACGATCAACAATTCAACTTTGACGAGAAAGAAACCTTAGCTACCCTTGACTGGGGACGTGGCGTTTGGACATATGATAATACTTGGTATTGGGGAAGTCTACAAACTCGTTTAAAAGATGGTAGCACCTTCGGTTTTAACATTGGTTACGGTTTCGGCAACACTGAAAAAGCAAGTGAAAATATGCTTTTCTATAATGGAACAGCTCACAAGCTTGAAGACGTCGATTTTGGTATTCCAAACGATAACGTAAAAGGCAAAGAGCCAGACTATATGGCAAAGTGGCATTTTACTTCTTCTGACAACCGCTTAGATTTGATTTTTGAGCCTATAATTGATAGATATGAGCCATTCGATTTGAAAGTTATGTGTATGATTCCACACCAAGTATTTGGTAGATTCTACGGTAAATGTATTCTTGACGACGGCAAAACTATTGAGTTAGACGGCGATTTGGGATTTGCTGAAAAGGTACATAATAAATGGTAGAGATTGGATAGCCAAACCTATCCAATGGTGAAATCACTATCACGGTAATATTCATCTATCGGTGAGTTGTGGATTATTATTTATGAGTTAAAAAAGGATAACGAAGAAAGCGCGTGTCCCATAGGGATTAAAAAATATGATTTTATAGAATTGCGCTTTCAAATGATGCGAGAAATCCTTCGGTTCAATATCCGTGGGATTTTTCTTTTAGTCATAGTAAAGTGTTTTCTTGGGACAAACAAAATAATATACGCAAAATAGCTAGTCATCTGCCAAAGATTTCAAACAAAGGGTGTTTTTTGTCAGGAATAGACAAAAACAAACAATAATTCAATGAGAGCACTTGCAGGTGGATTTTGAAAGATTGAAATCGAAGTTATTACTGCTTTGAGTTTTCTAATAGCTAATGATCAGGGTGAAAAATTACCATAGAAGGGATCTAATTGTAAAACTTGACAAACATAGTCATGTGTGCTATAATTATATTAGATAAAACCTAAATGGCTTTTAGATGCTGTTATGCATCAATGGGTCAACATAAGAATGTTTGCATATTATGTAATTTTATCGCCGAATATAGCCATATTGAAAGCCTCGACGATACAGTCGGGGCTTTGTGTTTTTGTGGGGGAAATATGAAGGTTCTTATTCGTAAAGAATGTCTGCACTATTGGCAAAAGGAAAACAAAAAAATCTCAAATTTCCAGTTATATTTTCAAATTTGGTTCCGACAGGTTTTACTGAAGAAATTTGAAATTCCTTATTTGGAAATGTTTATTACAACAAAATGCAATCTACATTGTAAGCATTGTTCCAATCTAATCCCGACGCTAAATAACCGGCAAAACTATGAAATCTCAACTCTAATTGAATGGTTGGATGAGTTGTTATCCAAAATAGATTGTCTTTATCGCCTTAAAATTCATGGTGGAGAAGTATTCCTGCACCCAAGATTAGCCGAGTTTGTTGCTTATGTAAAAAATCAACCGAAAATCAAATCGATAAGACTTACAACAAACGGAACAATTACGCCAGCAGATAACATGTTACAGTTAATTGCAAGAAGCAAAATCGTAGTGCAAATTAGCGATTATAGATTACCGAATATTACAACGCAACAATTGATAGATAAATTTAAGAAATTCGGCGTGCGGTATATATATCTTAAAGATCAAACCTGGAAGGATTTTGGCGGAATAACATTGCGTGACGGCAACAGGTTTGACGATTGCAACATGAAACGATGCTCATCCTTCTATGAAAGTAAAATTTATGTGTGTTCAAGGGCTGCAATGATGACAAAATCGGGATATATTCCCGATGATGGAATATCGGTTTATCTTCCAAAGAAACAATTGAGACAGCAGTTAAAAAAAATGTATGGCGGAAAGCTATCCATCGCTTGTAATTATTGTGACGGCGATACGAAATATGCAAAGGATATTTCTGCGGGGGAACAGGAATAAATGGAAATTATAGCGATTATTACTACGAAAAACAGGACGGAATTATTTGCAAGGGCATTACAGTCCGTGCTCTCTCAAACGCGTCGGGCGGATGAAATAATTGTCGTTACCGATTCAACGAATGAAAATAAAGCGATTGAAAAACGGTTGATTGAAAACTCGGGCGTAACTATTCTCGATGATAAAAACGCTCATAACTATGCGGGCTCGTTAAATACGGCTATCTATTATATTCTGCAAAAGAATTTGTTTTTGCAAAAAGACTATAAAAACACGTATGTTGCATTTTTGGATGATGACGATATTTGGTTAAATACATATTTGGAAAAAGCAGACAAGTCGCTCCGAGAAGAAGATTTTTTAGTCAGCGGATTAATTTATTGTAATGAAGATGGCGCGAAACGGCTTTCCATTCCGCAAATTCTTTCCGTTGACAGTTTCCTGAAAAGAAATCCACATATTCAAGGTTCAAATACATTTGTTAAACTTGATATATTACTCAAAGCCGGATTGTTTGATGAAAATATGAGCTCAACAACCGATAGGGATATATTTACCAGAATTATGTTGTTGCACCCTACTTATGCCGTGATAAACGAGTATTTAGTAGAAGTAAATGCCTATAACGATCGTGAACGTATTACAAACGGAAAAGCAAAAAAAGCGGAAGGACTCAGAAAGTTCTATTATAAATATAACGGATATATGTCAGATGACGTTAAGCAAGCCTTTTTTGAGCGAGCAAAAAAGTTGTTTGACGTGGACAGGACGACAATCGAAACCATAGAAAAAAAAGCAGACCAGACTTTGGGGGATAAAATTTCAACTATTGGTTACAACGGAAATTTAACAATAGGATTTATCGTAACCGAATACAAGTTGGGGCTACGACTCTTAGAACAGTTAGTAGCATTACACCGTAATAACACAAAGATTGTCATTTTTATAAATTTTACTGAAGATAGATCTCCTTATATAGCTTTGCTAAAGGCAAGCGGTTATTACTATGAAATCGTAGATAAAAACAGAGTGCTTGCCCGCATTGAAAAAGGAGATTTTGATCAGTTTGTCACCGAAGAGAAATTACAAGGTGACGTTATACAAGATATAGCAATTACCCGTACAATCTTGCAAAAGTATCTGTATCAATTTACAAAAGACGGAGATGTAGTCTGGATATTGGATGAAGATATGGAGCTAAAAGAACTTGTCTTACGGAATGGAGCTATAGAGACTGTACCTATCAATATAGACAACGTAATTGCGACATATAAAGACGACTATGATGCAGTTGTCGGAAATTATTCCTTAGACGCGCCTTTACCTACTCTTTCTACAATCCGAACGGCATTGTTGGACTATGTATATAATAAAACTGCAGGCATTGGGGGAATTGACACGCTATCAGATAAGACCGATTATTATTACGATTTGACAGATTACGGCGCAACCCATTTGGAAACACCTGTTACTCTCAGAAAAGACTGTAATCTTGACGATGTGTTTGGAGGTAAAGCATATAGCCGTCCATTGTATTTGCAAGACATGCAGATAAGGGAGGTAAAAAGCCGAGGCGGGAATACGCTTATTTTCAATCGAGAACTTTTGAATATCCCCAATTGGTCTATTCAAATAGGAGATAAAATAGGACGGCGTAGCGATTATTTTTGGGTATTGCAAGCAAAAACCATAGGATATAAAATCGTAAATGCTCCTTTTGCAACTCTTCACAATCGAAGGAATATTCCTTTTAATATACAAAAGGAAGAAAATAAATTGTTGTTGGATTTAATAGGATCTTCCTTTACAAAAGCCGTTGAAAAGGTCGGCGTTGATGCAAAAAAAGAGGGTTTTTACAATACTTACAAAGGATATTTTATTGAACGTTTGGTAAAATATGCGGCTTCCTTCCGAAGGATCCAAGGGTTGCTTTCTATTATAAACGACTATAAATACTCTGAATTGTTTTCAGAGGTCAGATTGCAACTGTTTATAAAAGAAGCATCCGCCTATTTAGAGTTTAATAAGGTTGTCTGTGCTTTTGAGTTGTTGAATTACAAGTTGCATATTCAGTCACAACTACTTAATATTGACAAAATAAAGGCAAAATTAGAAAAGAAATTTTCACTATCACACGATGTGTTGAAATTATTGGGGAGCGGCGGAGAAGGCGCTGTATTTTCCGACGGCGCTTATGTCTATAAGTACTTCTATAAACCATTAAAAAATCTCAATTATCTTAAAGCGATCGGGCAAACGTTCAAAGAATGTGAAGCCTTGTATCCGTTGGAGTTTTTTCAGTCTGACGGCACTGATATTATCAGATATCCCTATGAAAAATCAAAACCTTATCATGGCGGACATATAAGGCAGTTTTTAGACCTTTTACGATTCTTAAAGAAAAACAGTTGCGTGTTCGATAACTTTAAAAAATGCAATTTTGTTGTGGCAAACGGCAAATTGAAGCTGATTGATTACGGAAAATCGTTTTTGCCGTTCGATACGGAGAAATATGATAAGTCAGTAGTCAGGGCGTATGAACTGTTGCGTTATCCCTTTTTAAGTGATGAGGATTTTAAACAGTTAATACAGCTCTACTATCAAGGTGACAGTCTGTATTTAGACGATGGTTGCGAGTTGTTTAAGAGAGTAGTCAATAAGCGTTATAAAGAAGATTTACATGACGGGAAAATTATTAATTTAGTCAATCAATATCATCCTAAAAAGCTCTTAGACTATGGCGCAGGAAAATGTAAAATAGCAAATACGCTTTCTGAGTATTATGATGTAAGTGTTTTCGATATCGATTTGGACACCATTGTCAAACGTGCAAACCCTTCGGTTATGGTTTATAAATCAGCAGATGATATTCCCTCTGCGGAGTATGATTTTGTGATAAGTAATCTTGTGCTTTGTTGCATCGATAACATAATTGCAGAAGAAGTAGTTCGCAATATCGTCAGAATTTTAAAAATGAACGGACAGGCAATCATAAGCGTCTGTAATCCATTCTTTAATAGTGTTCAAAACACGGAACTCAGAACTACAGGCTTGCAAGGAAACTATCATATTTCCGAAATGTTTGAAAAACACTCTGCGGAAAACGGCAAGATTCGTAAAGAGTATCATCGTCCGATAGAGTTTTATAAAAATTTATTCAGCAAATATGGATTGTGTATTGAACAGATTGTTGAAGGCGACGGTGCGGATATAGATACTCTCATGCCTATATCGGAACATGTTATATTCGACTGTAAAAAAATATCCGAATCACAAGTTTTTGATAATCTGTCTTTATTGATTAAAACCAATCCTATGGAACATAGGTCCGTTTATCGAAACATTTCACATATTGTCGGCAGCCTCGAAAAGGACGGTAGATTTGTACGTAAAGTAGTTGTCGCAGATTTAACCTGCACTTCTGAACGAGTGAGAAGATATGATTTGGATGATGAAAAAACTTTACGGACGGAATTACAGCGGGCAAAGTCAAACGGTCTTATTGATGACATTGTCTATGCTGAAAATGATGACGAAAGGATTAAAAACTTATACAAAAAATATTTTGGTGTAGAAAGCACGGAGGGACATTGTGCAAATGGACAAGGATTATACGCAACCCTTTGCGGTTTTGAAAACATTAAGACGGATTTTGTTTTCCAGACTGATAGCGATATTCTATATCATAACGAAGACGTGAGTGGTTTCTTAGACGGTTTAACAGCACTGAAAAACGCTGCTGTAACCGCATCGCTTTCTATTGCCAAAAAAGTAGAGTGTAATCCCCTTTATGGATGCAGAACGGAAGTGCGGAGCTGCTTTTTGGCATTAAATAAACTAAAGAGTATGCTTCCGATCAAAAACCACATAATAGACGGCGTTGTCCAATTGCCTTGGCACAGAGCCTTGGACCAAAGTTTACAAGGGGAAGACAGCGTTCGTCTATCTGATAGGAACGTTTGGTTTATTCATCCTGAAAATTTCAAAAAACAAGAAGTCGGTTTCATCTCTTATGCGGAAAGACGAGTAGAACAAAATCAAATTCCGGATATGCAATACAATCAAGTGAATCTTGCGGGTAATAAAAAAGATTGGTTGCAGACAACAAATGCAGCCGTTGTGATTTATATTCGAGGGTTTAATACTCCTCCTGAAAAACTAAAAAGAATGTTTGATAGTTTGAAGTATCAAACCTATCAGAATTTTTCCATCGTTTATGTTGATGACGCTTCGCAGAACGAGAGCGACGATTATGCGGAATGCATTTTACGCTATGACAGTTATTTCAAGAGCAAAACGGTTATCTCCATATTCAACGATACTAACGTTGGGGAACTCGGAAATTTTGTTTTTGTTATGCAAAACGTTATTTTGAATCCTGACTGTATTGTAATCAATTTGGACAATGACGATTATCTTGTGAACCATCGGGCGATTGAAATAATCGTAAATGAGTTCCATAACGGTGCGGAGATAACTTGCGGAAATTGTATACGCTACGACAAACCTCTTAAAACTTATAAAATATACTCCTTTGAACGTGTCTGGGAACGCGGCGGCGACAATATTTGGTTGCATCCCAAGTGTTTCAAGAGGAAATTGTTTGATTGCATTGATATTGAAAATGATCTCAAAATTGATGGATTTTTTGTAGATGTGAATACAGATTTTGCTATAATGCTTCCTATGATAGCAAAATCAAAGAAGAGCGTGTATATTTCTGATATATTGTATTATTTTGAACCAAGCACGAATAACGTCAATCGCCTTGGAAAATACAGCGAACCTTATAAGCAGAAAATAAAGAATATTTTGCTTGAAAAAGCAAAGGAGCGTGAACATGAGTATCAAAAAAACAACATATGATTTACATTCTTTGGAGTTTCTTAATGCGCCGATCAGTGAGATTTATCATCGCAAGAAACATTTTGTTAATGGGAAAGATTTGTCTTACTTAAAAGG
The DNA here is from genome assembly GCA_945482995.1 of uncultured Clostridia bacterium. Taxonomy (GTDB): domain Bacteria; phylum Bacillota; class Clostridia; order Christensenellales; family CAG-1252; genus RUG14300. The sequence goes on from CALYRM010000019.1 coordinate 22,519, forward strand.
AATGTTGTCAGCCAATCTTGTTCAAATAGAACGGGTGGTTCGCTATGTTTACTTTTCTGATATCAGCTTAGAAAGCGATAGAATAGATCAACGTCTTTTCCGAGAACAATTCCCGTTTCTATTTGAACGCTTCGCAAACAAATGCTATTCGATTTATAATGCCGATGGCAGCCAGAAAATTGTAGATGGTATCACATACTATACTTGGATGTTAGAAAGATTTCGAAACATCAATTTGCACGCAATCATCTCAACTCCCCTTAGCAATACCATGCGCATTGACGAATCCTTTATTCAGGCTTTTCCTGAGATTGCAGAAAGTATTAGTTATGTAAAAAATGGTGAATTAACGATCGCAGGAATGATGATTATGGTATTAGCTGCCTTGTCGCAAAATGATTCGAAAACATTCTTATGCAATTTTGTGAATATTTGGGGTAAATCTATATGGGGGGATTTTGGAAATGACAGCATAAATGAATACAGAAACACATTAGAGTTAGTCTTTGCCGATACATTTCGTAATAACTATGAAGTGGACATCCGGGAGAAAAATAACGATAAAAATATACTTGAAAGCATCTTTGGTCGTATATATCCTGACATTCAAATCACAATGATAGATCAAAACACCCAGCGGTTTTCGCTTGATTTGTCTGAACGGGTAAAAGCTCCGCGGTTTTGCGTGTCCGGTCAAATTGAAATGACGGCAGACAAGTGTATTTTGACTGTTGATAAAGGAAGTAATATTGGAAAATATTTTGATAAGGACTATGTGTTAAAAATCTATGACGTAAAAGCGTTTAGCGCAATATGTCAATGCACCCCTCCGTTTTTAGGTGTAGTATATCTTTACCATAACAATATAACAGAGCTAAAAGATATCTCGGATGTGGATATGGAAAAGCTATCGAAGCTCAATAAACCCAAGTTTTATAGAAATAAAAATATTACGATCCTTTGCTGCGGAGCTAACTTCGCCGATATGCGCGAAATCAATAAAAGTGCAAGTGAAGGCATTCAAAAAGCACTTCTCAATATAGAAGAGAAATTTGTGTTTGAATTAGGAATTTCCGTATATAATACATATTCAAAATTGTCTGTGGTTTTGAACAAGCTAAATGCACCACTTGAGTTAGTGTCACGGCTTATTGTATTAAGAAATTTTGCCGCGCATTACGGAATGTTAAACGACTACTATTTCTATAATCGAGAGACAGGATATTATCTTGATTTGCCATATATTTTTTCAGCGTTTAATGACTTAATTGCCTATCTTGATTCAATGGGATATCATAATTATGCTGATCATGTAAGGAAAAATTATTATCATCATATAATAAACAATTTAATCGGTGTAAAATATAAGCGCATTTTTCAAAAGTCGATTTTATTATTTCGTCGTTATGGAGATAAGGTAATAGACTGTTATTCGGATATCGATCGGTCATTAAAAACCGCAAATAGTTCGATTATTGATAGTGAAACGGAACATATCATTGTCTCCTGTTCGCCCGATAGATTTAGTTTCAATATTCCTTACCAAGTCTATCAGTTTAAAGATAGTAAATTTTACTTTGATCGTTTGACTCTAATAAAAATTCAAGGCAGAGATCTGAGCGTAAACAATGTCTCTTTGGGAAAGGATGAATTGGTGTTTTTTAAAACACCTGCAACAAATTTTAGTAAAATTAAATCAAACGGAAAGGGGGTTGTTTTTGACCTTATAAATAGCCACGAGGAAGGTATATTGACCATTCAAACATATAAAATTAAGGAGCAAAGCGTATGAAAAAGATTATTGCCGTCATCGGCGACGGAAAAATAGAAAAAGATAGCTTAAAATACAAGCTTGCATTTGAAACAGGAAAAGCCCTTATTGATGCCGGATACAGAGTTCAAAGCGGAGGTTTGGGCGGCATTATGGAGGCTGTGTTTCAAGGCGCAAAATCCTCTGAAAAATATCAAGACGGCGATACTATTGCCATTATTCCATCTTTTGATAGAACGGAAGCGAACCATTATGCAGATATTATTATACCTACGGGTATAGATGTCATGAGAAACGGAATGGTTGTCAGCGCAGACGGTGTAATCGCCATCGGCGGGGGAAGTGGCACGCTTTCCGAAATGGCACTTGCTTGGTCGCTTTTTAGATTGGTTATCGCTTATTGTAATGTGGACGGCTGGAGTAGCGAACTCGCAGAAAGAAAGTTGGATTCCAGAGAACGCTATCAATCGATAGACGATAAAATATATGGCGTTGAAACGCCTCAACAAGTTATTGAAATTTTAGATAAATACGTGGATCTCTATACAAGATATCATCACGGAATAAAATACAGGAGATAAAATTATGAAAATCGGAATTGTTGGATACGGACACGTTGGAAAAGCCATGCATGGTTTATTTAAAAACGCAATACTATACGATAAATGCCTTCATATTGGATCAAAAGAAGAAATCAATAGTTGCGATACGGTGTTTGTATGCGTACCTACACCACAGCGCAAAGACGGAAATTGCGATACAAGTATTGTAGAAGAAGTGCTAAATTGGTTAGAAGTGCCATTGATTATTTTAAGATCTACCGTTTACATAGGCTTTACCGACGAAATGATGAAAAAGAGCGGCAAAGAAATCGTTTTTCAACCGGAGTATTACGGTGAAACGGTTGCTCATCCTTTTGCCGATTTGAATAATAGAACATGGTTGTCATTCGGTGGCACTAAAAGGGGTATAGATTTAGCAATTAAGACATATCAGACAGTTATTAATTCTAACGTGCGTATTTATCAAGCTGATGCAAAGTCTGTGGAAATGGCGAAATATATGGAGAATGCTTTCTTGGCAACCAAGGTGACTTTTTGTAATGAAATGTACGATATTGCAATGGCTCTTGGAGCAGATTATAATTTAGCCCGAGAGATATGGATTGCCGATCCAAGAATCGGGGCAAGCCACACTTTCGTTTATGAAAATAACCGAGGCTATGGTGGTAGTTGCCTGCCCAAAGATATTGCCTCAATTACGACACAAGGGAACAAGCACGGTGTAGATACCACGCTCTTGCAGAGTGTTATTAAAAAAAATAGTATTTATAAGAAAAATGAAGAATGAACCGAAAAAAGAATCATACTATAATAGTTTGATCGCTCTTGGATACGTGCCTTTCAATTATAGCGAGAAACATTATTTATTTATCAGAGACAACAAGGTTATTAAGATTGCACGAGCAAGCTATAATACATCTGATACAGACGAATCCTATTATATTGAAAAATATTCGCATGACGTTCTAATCGGACATGGTTTTCCTGTTGTAAAAATTGATAGAATTTATGATAAAGGCGAGCTAGTTGACGAATTTGTCGTTTTAGAAGAAGAAAAAAAAGACGGGCAAGTATTTTATAACAAAGATTGCAACACGATGATATTATCGCAAATTGTCTCTTTTATTGAACAAGTGACGCAAATTAAAGCTAATTCCTTTGGTTTTATGGACAGATATGGAAGATCGGAACACTCCTCATGGAGATCCTTTTTAATGTCAATAATAGAAAGAGCTAATCCGAAACAAAAAGCAGAGTTGCTTGCAGGTTTTGATATTGTACCAGAGTTAAAGGAAAGTG
>CALYRM010000020.1 GCA_945482995.1 uncultured Clostridia bacterium
CATAGTTCAATTCCTTTCTAAATCATTTTTCTTCTAATCCGTATCCTAATGTCATGTCGAGCGCAGTCGAGAAATCTCCATTTTTTCTCCGCACTTTTTTGCGGAGCGTACAAAACTTATTCGTACCAATTGCACATTGCACATTAATCTAAAATGAGTGTCATTTTAACCCTTAACTTTTCCGTAAAGTTGGCGAATCAATGCGTCTTTTTCCGCTTGTTCATCGTTTGTCAATTCAACGCGGTTTTCAAATGCTTTGTTGAAATACTGTACCCTTTCGGATTTTTTATTGTCTATCTTATACTTAAATGAGAATATAAGCGCTATGGTTATCAATACGCCAATTGAAACTCCCAAAACTATGCGGATTGCAAGTAGAACGTTGTCTGACTGCTGCACATATTGAGAGGGGTCTTGGCTTGTGTTTTCTTTGTAGCCGACTCCACCAATTACCCAACCGACCATACCTACGCCAAGCGCACCTGCAACCTTACGAGCTAAGGTCATCATACCGCTATATGTTCCAGCCTGTTTTTTGCCCGTTGCCATATACCCGACGTCAACGGTATCGGGGAATATTATCCAAGGCATCATTTGAGCACCGCCAAAGCCTAAGCCCATAATAATCGAGGCAATGGGAATCCAAATTGGATTAGCCCAAGACGGATCTAGAACCGCTAGAAGTACGCCGCCCAAAATATAGAAAGGCAGCCCCATTCTGAAAGCGAATTGCTTGGATTTTTTATCCATTACAAATCTTGCAAGAGGAAAGACCAATACGCAAGAAATCATCATCGGAGCTATGATAAATAGCGATGAAACCTTTTGTCCGAAAAGCTCGTAACCGTGCCATACGTCGGTTGCGTAATATACCGCCAATGCTGAGATTATATCTGCGCAAGCAAAGGCGAAAACGTACATCAAAATATGATAACGGTATGACTTATTCTTGTACGGCTCGATATAGTTTAAGATAAATCGTTTTATATTTAGCTTCTCTTTAACCTCGGGTACTTTTGCACGCTCCTTGACGAAAATTGCACAAAGAATCAAACCGCCACCGAATAATGTGCCAAACACAATAGCCATTGCAAGCCAAAAGCCCACAGGCGAAAGGTTGGGCATAAACATATAACCGTCTTTGTTGATAAGTGCTTCGATAAATAAGAGCGGTACTACATATGCCAAGCCCGAAGCAATAGATGTGAATATTAGTTTGACGGTATTAGCAGAGTTGCGTTCTTTGAAAGACGGCGAAATATCGCTCGACATTGAACAATACGGAACCTGCGTTAGAGTAGAACAGGTATTCCAAACCAAATACATGATGAGCATATACGGTATCATTCCGCTTACCGAAACGCCCCAACTTCTAACGGGCATAAATAGCAAAAAGATTGCGAAAATAAGCGAAATACCGCCAAAGAACATATAAGGCTTTCGCCTGCCGTATTTGCTGCGAGTGTTGTCGCTAATAAAACCCATTAAAGGATCGGTAATAGCGTCCCAAATCTTTGCAATGGTGATTATCGTTGAGGCAATACCCATTGCTATACCGCCAACCTGCGTAAGGTATTTAAGCATTACGCAAGACATAAGGGTAACACCGCCACCGTCCATAAGTCCGCCTATACCATAGAAAATCTTTTCTTTCAAAGGTATTTTGTCGGAATAATCGTATACAAACTGTGATTTTTTGTCTTTGTTCATTGGAAACGTCCTCAAAACTAAAATAAAACTATAAGTATTATATATTATTTTATACTTGATTGCAAGATGAAAATTTATTTTCGATTAATGGCACCTTGACAATGGGAATGAAATTCAAGATATCATTTAAGACAAAATAGGATAATCACTACGGCAAAAATTGCAATATGCGTTGCACTTTATTAACAGTCGCTCGGCTCGATTGATCTTTCGTAGGTTTTGCTGAGCTTCGTCCAAAGTATTACGCCACGAATGTTTATGATAAAGAAAAGAACGTTTTGGATAAATATCGGATAATTCCCTTGTTCCTTTTTCAAAAGCCATAGGGTAATCAAAACTATATTGCCAATCATATGTACATACCATTGTTGACGGACACGCTTTGCACCTAGTAGGTTCGCAAACAGCAAACACACGGTCGAGGCTGCGTTTAAGAAAGGAAAGTCGGATTTTAGTAGGTACTTTAAAACAACACCATATACTCCGACTACAATTAATGCGATGATTGTTAAAAAGATCGTTTTCTCTTTGTTTAGCGAAAATACGGGGCGTACTATTGATTTTTTGTTCTTATTCGGTTTTAACCATTTGATTAATGAATAAATGTATAGGGGTACTAAAAAGCCCCAATGTAAAATCACTTCGCCTATGAAATCAGCTTCGAGTGAAACAATGCCGTAGGTTATGGAAGAGGTCATTGCAAGCATATAGCAAAGGGCGTTGCCTTTGCTATTCAGTACGCTACCCACTAATCCCAAGGTCGTACAAATCAGCACCAATACGTGGGACTTAAACACGATAGACGATGTGATTAACGCTGCTAATGAAACCACCAAAAAAATAATTTCAAAGGTGTATTTTTTACAAAAAGTTTTAAATTTTTCCATATGATAATGATATCCACTATTTAAATAAAAGGCAAGAACTTTTTTAGGCAAACATATCTTTATCACTAATAAATTTTAAGGCAAAACGCTTTGAAATACTTGTTTTTCCTTTGTCGGCGTACGGCAAGTACGCCTCGGTCGATCAAAACTGCGTATTTCTTTGTGTTTTATCCTTAAAATTTACTTCGTACTTTGGTACAGTCGGGGCAGAATATTTTTAAATCAAGACTTATGATTTTTAATATAAGTCTTAACACATAAATGTTTTTTTTAAGGATTATTTATAATTTGTCCCAAAGTATTAGTGCCGGCAGAATGTTTGCCTATCATTATTTCGACTGTATAAAATTTTAATCTTTATTACAAATAAAAAATAACCTTGACAATCTCTTAAACAAAATATTATAATTAAAATGTATCGACAAAATAATCGGTCGTATCTTTTTGCGTATATTATGCAATAACTATTATATGGCTTTGCAAAAGGAAGATAAATGATCTTAAAAAAGATTGGTGAATATATGGCATCTAATAAAAGCGGAAACAAAGTTTTTATAGCAATTCTATTGTTAGGAGTGCTTAAAGTCGTTTATACGGTTATCAAGGAAACTGTAAAAGTTTTGGCTCGTGTAATCGTATATTTTGGCTTGTATGTTCCCTTTTTCTATTTTATTGTGGGCTCGATATTCGTCGCAATGGGATATTTCAGATTTGATGTCATCGATATAGACAGCATATTATTCTATGTAGGGCTTTCAATGTGTATGCTTTGCGCCGTTGTAATCTCTATACGTAGCAGTAGCCGTAATCATATTTCATATGTTGTAAAGGGTACTTCGGAAAATATCAGAAACGCAAAAAACAACATACCCAAAAGGGGAGTTGCTGAAGAACGTGCTATTTCGGTCTATCACAGCGAAATTCATCCCGAGTTATTGATTGAAGAATACGCAGATAGGTTCGTAGTATATCTTGATGACGGCGTTGATTTGAAATTTTTGAGAGTTGAAGAAAAGAAGTAATAAATGAGTCAAGTCGTTGTTGAAAACTCACCTAAAAAAACTAAAAGAGTAAGGAAAAAATTTGATCCAACTTCTCGTATATGGGAGTTGGACTTTTTGAGAGGCTTTTGTATATTATTGATGTGCGTTGACCACTTGTTTGTTGACGTATACACTATGTATCGAAATTGGGGTACATCTGAAAAATCATTCTTTGCAAACTTTTATCACGCTGCGGCTAGATATATGGGATATTCATCCGACAAAGTCCTCGTACCTTTAGAAACAATGCAAATTTGCGAATATGTTTTTTTGTGGCTGATTATCTTACTTGTTACCATTTCGTTTATTGTAAAAATTGCAAAGGCTAAAACCAAACCGACAAAATCCCAAGTAATTGATTATTCTCTTGCAATGGCGTTTGCGGTTTTGTCGTGCGTTGCAATGGTGATTGTCAATAATACGGTCGGCTATGCGGATGGTACTGCAAATAGTCGACATACGGCAAGAGATTTCATTCATCAGATTGTATTATGGTTTTTCTTTTTGCTGTGCGGTATAGGCTGCCGATTGAGTAAAAATAATTTTAAACGATTTTTGCAAATTGCCATATGCGCAGGGCTGATTTCGCTATTTACATATTTAGCAGAAGTTGTTTTGAAAATGAGCGGCGTATTGGTATTATACGGTGTTCTTCACATGCTTGCAACCGCCGTTTTAGTATATGCGGTTATCGAATTGATTTGGAAATTGATTTTCAAAAAACCCGAACAAGACGAAAAACGCAAGTATGCAATATCAATTACCTGTTTTATATTCGGAGTCGCATTCTACTTTTTAAATCAATACCTGTGGCAAATATCCGACTCGTTACCCGCGAACGATTGGCTTGCTTGGTTTCACGAAGGATTTTGCGATGTTTTTCAAAGCAGTGATTATTTCAAACTTTGCGAAAGTCTACCTATGATTATGTTTGGTGCAGCAGTCGGTCCATTTATCTATCCCGAAAAGAAATCGTTATTTCCCGAATTACAGCCAATCAACAAGGGAGTATTTTGCTTTATGGGTAGACACACGCTTTGGGTTGTGCTTATTCACCAACTTGTCTTATCGGGGAGTTTGTTCTTAATTGACTTAGCGTGCTAAAAGCAAAGTCAACGCGTTGTCTTTTTGGAGAAAATTAATGAAAAAAGCAGTAGGATTAGTTATTATCATTTTTATGGTTCTTGTTGCATTTGGTGGTTGCAAAGAACCGAAAGAAAGCATTCCCCGCTACACCATTGAAATGGGGCGTGAGGTTTTTTTGTTTGATGATAACGATTATGCCTGGACCGAAAGTCGTGAAGTTGCACTTCCCGTTGGCTACCGCTTTTTTGAACCGATTGACGACAATTCTTTTGTTTGCTGTCAAGTTAATTCCGATTCGGAAATTTCGAAGTACGGCATAATGGATTATGACGGAAAAGTTTTGGTCGAATGTAAATATGACTCTATATCAAAATCGGGCAAATTCCTATACGGCGAATACTACGAAAATGACGAAGCCTATAAAAGTGAGGTTTATTATTCGGATGGTGTAAAACTTTTAAGCACCGACTCTCATATTTCATTAAAGGCGTTAGACGACGAATTTTGTGCGCTTTACTATGACGGCAAATCACAGGTTTTTGATAAAAATGGCTGCTATTACTTAAAAGATAATACCGCCATGAGCGATACCGTATATTATTCTATTTGTGACGGCTATTTGTTTGGATATGATACCGAGTCCAAGGATTGGTTTATATGGCAGTTAATCAAAAACTTTGACGGCGAAACCCCGTATGGATTCGCGGTTTTGAAAAACGTTTTTTCTTCCGCTAGCTGTATTTATTCAGTCGCATACCTTGGTGATTATAACTTTTTAGTTGTAGAAACCTATAACAATAACAACGATTATGACTACTATGAAACGATAAACGGAACAAAATATTATGTTTTACAAAAAACATGTATCCTAAATATTCAAACGGGTGTATCCGAATATATTGATTTAGAGTACCCCATTTTATCGATTATCAACCACTATTCGCCAACGCTTACTTACGAACAACGCTTGCAGTTGAACATTAAAAAAGGATATTCTGAGGTCAACGCAGGTATAATCTCTTCTAATGGCGAACGGACAGGATATAGATTTTTTGTAATAGATAATAAAGGCAATTTTGTAATTCGCTATCCCGAAAAAATGAGTGCAACGGCAATGCGTTTTATTGACGGTTACGGTTTTGCCGGGGGTGCGGGAGAGGGATACTCTGCCGCTTTGTACTATATGAATTGCGAGCCGATTTGGCAAAGAACGGATAGGGAATATTATGCGCAAAGTTTTTCTTCGGGTAGGTATGTGTTGTCTTGCTCAATAGGCGATAAACCAAAATACGGCGTGTTAGATTCCGACGGCGTAATCACGGTTGATTTTAAGTATTCTTATATATCTCCGTATGTGGCGAATAAGGCTTTGTATCGCGACGAAAACGGCGAAATCGGTATATTGAACGCCGACGGACAAGAGATATCACAAATAACCGATTATGTTGCAAAACCCTCAGTTACATCTTACGGAATGTACTGCTACAGTCTATCCGAAAAGGTGGGCTTGAAACTATTTGATGGAAGCGAAATAGTGGAAGCGAAGTATTCAGAAATGACCTTTTTCGGCAAGTACGAAGATAGAATAATAGCGGTCTTTACAGACGGCGATATAGAAAAAGTGGTGTTTATCAAATAAACACCACTTTTTTAATGTGCAATCCTTATTATTGATGGATTATTGATTAACAACAAATGCTTAAAATCTTTATCAAATAACACTAACTGCGATAGAGTGTTATTAAATCTTGATATATGAGCGAAAATCATAAGTTGTTTTAGAAAATTCATCATTTTTAGTTTTGTTAACAACGTTACCCTTGGTTTTTACAATCAAAGCATCTTTATTTAAATAAACGCATTCCATAAGATGAACCGTGTAAAAAAATATTATTGGGAATACGATTTTATGTTATGCCTTGACTACGCTTGGTTTGACCTAAAAACATAAGTTGTTAATTTATATATAATAGAAATCAATAGGCGAACATTCTGCCATCACTAATACTTTGGGACAAATTATAAATAATCCTTAAAAAACCATTTATGTGTTATGGCTTATATTAAAAATCATAAGTTTTGATTTAAGAATATTATGCCCCGACTGTACCAAAGTACGAAGTAAATTTTAAGGATAAAACACAAAGAAATACGCAGTTTTGATCGACCGAGGCGTACTTGCCGTACGCCGACAAAGGAAAAACAAGTATTTCAAAGCGTTTTGCCTTAAAATTTATTAGTGATAAAGATATGTTTGCCTACCCGTACTTTTTTCATTACTCATTTTCGTTTGAGTTTTCGTTATTTTCCTGCGATTCTTCGCCTTGTTGTAGCTTATCGCCGTATTGTATTTCACGCCAAGCTGCTTTAGTTATACGTTTATTTCGATAAATTGCGACAGACAATAACGATATTCCTACAATACTCAAGATAATTCCAATTATTGCCAAAGCAAACAATACGGGATTTTCCTTGATAAAGTTGACAATTTTTTCGGAATCCGAATAAATTACCTCAACATTCGCCGAACGACTATCTTCGCTATAATGTTCTTGTCTTTCGCCATTTTCGTTCATAAAGTATATTAAATCGTCCTCAGGCGTTGACCAAGAACCTACTGTGTTGTACTTCAAACCAAGCTTGAAGGTAGCCATATTGTTTTCGACGTCGCCCTCTACGCTATACGACAAAGCAACTGAGTCGGATAACGCAAAGTTTTCATTAGGTTTCAATCCTTTAATTGAATTGTTAAACTCGTAATGCTCTATTGCTTCATCCATATCGTCTATTGCTTCAATTGTTGCGTTAGCAGTCAACTCGCCGTTTTCTATAACAAACTTGAAATCTTTGATTACGTAGTATACTTTCTTGACATAGAAGAAACAAGAAGTAACAATCTTGATATTTGCATCATCACTACGTAAATACAAATTATTGTTTGTCTTATCAACCTTTATACTGCTTGTATCTAGGTTATCGGGATTAAAGGTCGAAAGTGCCTTATGGGTGATATTCAAGGTTTTTATTAACCATTCGCTTTCTTCTTTTTCGGTTGCCTCGCTGCTTACCTCGCTTGTATACAAATCATTTAAGTAGCCTGTTAGGTTTTTAACAAGATAGAAATGCAAGCGTGCGCTCATATCGCCGAAGTAATACTCGCCATCGGTAGAAACAAACGAGCCGTCCTCATTGTAGTAGCCTAAATCGACTCCCAATTCAACCTCTATCGGTAGAATTGTATATTTGCCGTCCTTTACCTTATCAATCACATAATTATCTAATAAATTCGCCTTGTCGCCATGCCCACGCTTACAAACAAGGGTGCATTGACTTGGTCTATAAAGATAAGTGCCGGCATTCGCATTTACGTCACCCTCGAAACCGCTTGCGATAACCTCAAGATATTTGCTGTCATCACCGACAAAGCCTGTCACGGTGAAATGTGAACCTAAGGTGCTAAACGTTATATCGTTGGATTTGTCATACATTCTTTGAACGTTTTCTGTCTCTATCGTTAATCTTTGAGGAATAATCGTAAAGAGACAATTCTTGGTGTCAAGCACGAAGTTTAGACATTCTTTTATGTCGTCGCCTGCATTAAAGCTAAACTCGCAATTATAGCTACCTACGTTTAATCTTTCGGAGCCAAAATAACCGACTTTGAGAACGATGCCTAGATCTTCCAGACTCTTTTCATTGCCCTTGCCAAATATCGATATAATCGATGCAAGAACTTTTTGGCTAAGGTTGGTAGAATACTTCATATTTTGAAGCGCAACCGTATCACCATAATAGTATGAATTCCCCAAGTGAGAAACCTTGACGTTTCTAACTTTGATTTCATAGTTATAGCCTTCTCCGTTCTTATAGGAAATGCTATAATATTCTGTTACGTCGTTTGAATTGCCGTCAAGAACCTTAAATAATAATGGATATTGACCCACCTTTTCGGCAGTTGGAGTGCCTGCGTTATTTCTTGTAACTGTCAATTTATCGTCGTTTACGAGTTTTACGCCTACCGTTCTTACAGAAGACGAGAAATCTGCATCAGGTGAAGCAAATATTTTGCTTGACTCTCCTGTATATTCAATTACGATACTGCGTTTCGCAACCGTCAAAACGCTGTCTACCGTCAAAATAAACTCTTTGACATTGTTCACGTATTCAAATTTACTGTCAGCTTGCTCGTCATAGACAAAGTTATCGCTTTGCAAGAATCTATATGCAATACCATACTTTTCAGCTCTAGGTACGGCTACGACTGCATTGGTTGATACAGTATCATAAACGTAATCAACTTTTAGGTCAAGAGCCATATAGCGTTGTACGAAGCCTGCATAGTCCATATTAAGTTTGAAGTGCTCTGCAAAGCCTTGATAGCTCGACTCGTTTACAATTCCGTTAACGCTTACCGTATATGGTAACGTCTCTATTGGATTGCCGTATTGAACGGATAGTTCACCTATAATAGGAGTTACCTTTGATTGTACGATACGCAATCTTGCGGTAGACGTACTCATGTTAATATTGTAGTTTTCCAAAGCGCCGTTTACAGGATTAAGCGCATAGCTGCCCGCGTTCTTTATATGGTAAACGTAACGTTGTTCACCATTTTCGCTTACGATTTCATCGCCCGCTACAATCAAGAGATTTACGTTCTTCAAGATATCGTCGCTTTCCTTTAAGCCCTCTACGGTGTAGTAATTCTTAAAGATTTCTTTTATATCGAAATAGCCGTTTTCGTCAATCTTGAATTGATCAAGATATTCAATGGTAATGGTAGGAACGCTTATCGTTAAATTTGCCTTTTCGATACCGAACGTAAATGGCTCAAGCTCAACCAATTCTCCATCAACGATTGTATGTCTATGAAGAATCTTGCCCTTTGGTAGAGCGTAGTCAATGTTGAAGAAATATTCGTTAGACAATGAGTCAAGATAGGAATCCTCGGTTATCATTACATTGTAGCCCGAACCTGCTTTTGAAACAGCTTCGCCTGTTGTAGGATCAACGTATACAAGCTTAACATTCGAGAAGTCAAGAGTTGAAATCTTGTTTTCTTGATTGTCTTCGCCTACAAATCCATACAATAACTTAGAAACGATGGTCGTTGTCGAATCTGTATCGTATACCTTTGATTTTGCTACCAAGTCAATGAAGCTCAATTCCTTTGGCTTGATTGAGAAATTAAATGTTGCCAATCCAATTTGTGTAGCTCCACCGCTGATTGAATAGGTTACTTCGTAATTACCTGCATGCTTAGGTAGATATTTATCAAGTGCAACATCATAGACCAATGGCATTGTACTGCTATCGTTGACAAGCGTCCTGCTGATTGTGAATAACTTATTTTCATCTAGTCCTTCATTTATCACGTCAAGATACTCTCTTTGTGATTTAGTGAGAACTAAGTATTCGTTAATTTCTTTTGAAGATAAATCTCCATATGTGATATTAGCGAAATCAACCGATAACAATGAGTAATATGCCTTTATTCTAATTGAGCCTTTTAGCTTGCTCATATCAGGTATGGATAGTTTCTTGAAATCAACGTTTTTATCGTATGAGATTGCACTGTAAATATCGTCATAGGCAAAGCCCCAGAATACGTAGCCTTCGGTTAAGTTTGCTTCGATGTCCAAGTAATTAACTTCAACCGGGAAGTAGGTGTCATTTTCGTTTACGTCGGGTCTTATTCCCGTAATTGGTAAGTTGGTAATAGGATCGATAACATCAACGTAAATGGTGTAGCACTCTTGATATTCTGCAACAACATTATTTACAACTGTTTCTCCACTCTTGAATACGCCGTTTTCTAAAGATAGGATATGTGTCTTATTGTTTTCGTTGTCTCCCTCGATATAGTAGCTTAAGTCAAACCAATGATAGAGTTTATATTCATCCTCATCGTTGGTGAAAAAGTCGAAGCTACCATTCTTTTCGTTGACTGTGATTTTGGAGTTTCTTCCAGCTTTGTTTACAACCTTAATCAAGCCTGCACTTGTAGAGATATCGCCTACATAACTTATTACCCAACAATTTTCGTTTGCTTGGTCGAGAGCTGTGGCGCATTCGGTAAATACTTCAACTGCTAGGTTGATTGCCTTACCAACGCCAGCGATGGATAAGAAGCCTGTATAATCGTCGGCAATATCAACTTTTTCGTCAGCTGCATTTCTAACGTCAATAATAATGCTGTTAAAATCTCCGTTGATTGTACCTTGAATTGCTTCGAGCTTTCTCAAATATTCGATATTGCCATCAACCACACTTGTCAAATGCAAGTCGTTTGTCAAAATGAATTCAAGTCCAAATAAATCGTTACCTGTTTCGTTTACAGCATTAACTAATGAATTCCAATCTGCTTCCGAAGAAATGTACTTACTAGCGCTATATCCAAGCACTCTTCTTCCGTTTACGTTTTCGCCCTCAACCTCAGTATAGGTAGAAGTGTACTCGTTTACCAAGTCAACACCATCTACAAAGCCCAAGGTTACAAGCTCGTCACTAGGCGCAAACCTAAACAAAACGCTCTTAGTTTCGGCATTAATAACGCTTTCTACTTTTCCTATTCTATATGCTAAAACATTTGCAGTTGTTTCTCCACAAGAACCCTCAAACTCGCTGTAGCTTTCTGTATCAACTTTCTTAACTATCCAAGAGTTGTTGAGATTGCCTCTCAACGTTGCCGAAGCGTTGTCATTCAACTCGATTACGCAGTTTACTAAGCCTGCCTTCGCGAAAGTTGCATCTGCAATTTCTACATTTTGATCGGCTCCTGCCGACAACTTCAAATCATAAACCTTTTGATTTAGATTTGTAAACATTGTGAAATTGCCCGACAAATTTTCAACCGTTATCGTATGACCGTTGCCATAGAATATCGACTCTGAATTGTCAATTGGCTTGAAACTATCGTCTATAGTTATATCGGTAATCAGGCTTACAGGTGACGTGAACTCACTATACTTAACCGCTAACGCAAATACCTTTAATTCGTCTAAAGAGGCAATGGTATTGGTTATTACCGCATTGTAGCGTTTCAGTTCTCCCACTACGGTTTGAACGGTGTCATAACTTTCATTTACAAGTACGTTGCCCTCTTGGTCATTCCAAACAACAAATTTATCGATATAGTTCGAGGAAACGCTGACATCAACACTGTTTGTAACGGTATCAATAAAGCAACCGAATCCGACTTCATCAGGGTTACGAGTCAATACGTTTACTTTGGTTTCATTTGTTGTTGTTGCTATAATCCAACAATTTGTGAATGTTCCTAGGTTATCGTTGATTGCGTAGCCTGCATCAGTTGCTTCGGATACCAATACAACATTTTCAAAGCTTGCGTTTTCACCAATGCTTTCGGCAAACGCTTGATTTTCGCCAATATCAATTATTGCATTTATTATGCTTCCGTCAAAGCCCTTGAATAAGCTCTTCTCGCAAGAAATATTATATCCGTTGCCGTTGATTGTACCTTTGAATGTAAATTCGTCTGTACCAATAGAATAGTTTACATCAATTAAATCTTCGCAGATTTCAATAACCTTATCTTGCATTTCAAAGCCGTTTGACACTGCAGACTGTAAAGCGGCTAACTCTTGTGAATCGTAAATAGAGTTATATAGGATATCGTTTTTATAATATTTATATTCTTCCGTCAACTCTATTACATTGCTTGTACTGCCCGAGAATTCATAGGTATAGTCGGTAGTAAAGTTGCCTTTATACCAACCGATAAATATTTCACTCTCATCGTTTTCATGAGACGTTGCAAAATATTTGCCGTTTTCGTCGGTGTAGAAGCTCGGAGCTAGTGCGCCGACATATTCAATCAAACCGATTCCACTGGTAGTATAAGTTGCAAAATCATTCTTATATGGAGCGTTATTTGTTACCGCATAAACGTTTGTTGCCGTCCACGATACTTGATTATTGTATAAGTCGGACAAACGCAAGTCTTTAGTTGCGAAGATTACGCTTACATTTTCAAAGTTACCTGCATAGTTCATATCAAGCAAGTACATTGCGTTTTCGTCTTCGCCTTGTACGTACTTTATCCAATCTGTAACGTCAAAGGTTAGGTTTTTGAATCTTGCGGATTCGCTACCTTTACTCTCACCAAACACAACACCGTTTTCAGATGTTCCGATAAGCGTTATAACATGGTTTTTACCCTCAAAGGTGCCTAAAAATTCCTTGATTGCAAGTATCTCGTTGACATTTACCGTTACATCGCCCGCCATTTCAAACTTAGCTTCTCTTGAAAAATCTCTATAATTTAGCTCTAATACGCTGATTAACGCCATTAGGTCTGCCTTGTCCGAAATTACCGAGCTAATAAACTCTGCCGAGAAGGTATGACCGCCATAGTATAAATCGCTTGTCGTATCGAACGGGTCGTTACTTAAAATTGCGTTGATATGCTTGTCGTTCTCGCCTGCAAAACCAATAAACGTTGTTTGTTCGGTTTGTGGAACGGGATTGAACGTCAAATTGGTCTTTGTGGTATCTATTACCAATGAGCCCTTGCCGTTAATTACGATTGAACCGTATTTGTTGGTCGAAACGTTTGAGCCTGTCATTGAATCGCCGTTTGAAGGTACTCTTGAAATAATCCAAACGTTTTCATTGACTGACGTACCTGTTGCGACAACGTTTAACAAGGAAACGTCTTGCTCTGTGTAGATTACCGAGTTGACAATACGACCATTGTTGTGTACGGCTATACCTGCCGAATTATCGCTATCAAGCGAATATTGATAGGTTACCGATAGCTTTTCGATTGTTCCACTGATATATCCGAATAACGAATGAAGTTCATTGCCGTATTCAACAGCCTTTTCTATGCCATCGACCTCGCTCTTTGCGAAAGTGATATTATGATAGTTTCCTACAAGATTTGCGGTGAAATAGTGATTTTCGTCACCGATTGCGGTAAACTTGTCGGTAATTACAATATCGTTACCCAAAGTATATGTGCCTGTAATTAATTGAACTCCGCTACTTAAAGCAGTAGACAAAGCCTTTAACTCGGTTTGATCGTTGAATTCTCTTCTTATTGTAGTTCTGACGTGAACACCTGTTACGGTATTTGTTGAAGTAAATACCAACGAATTATCTACATATGAGAGGAATCCGCTGTCAAACAGCAATACGCTTGCATAGTCGCTTTCTGCTTCTGCAAATACAGTGATACCCTTTTCGTTATCAAGCATTGCGCTAAATACGATTTCGCCTTTAATTACGATATCGTCAACCGCATTATAAGAAACATTCTTATTACCGTTTAACATTTCATATGTCATTGAGTTGACAGCTGTTATCTTTGAATTAAATGCGGATGAGCCGTTATATACCCAAACGTTGGTTATGCTTGAAGTGTTTGCTTTATCTCTTCCGATTGCGCTATCGAATACCGACGTTTCCGAAGATATATCTATAAGCACATTCGTGATAATCGTTCCATTTGCGCCGACGATACCGCCCGATACTTGTTCGATACCGCTTGAAGCGGTGATTGACACTCCGCCATTGGTCTTGATATATGCCGAATCAATCGTTCCCATGTTCGAGCCTGTCAAACCGCCTGCGTATGCACTGATATAACTTGTAGCCAATATCTTTGCGCTGTTTAACTCAATATTAACGTTTGTTATATAATAGCTATTCGAGCCGGATAAACCACCTGCGTGCGTTGCACCTGCAGAGCCCTCGTGTGCGGTTGCATTCAATGAACCACTGATTCTGATTGTTGCAGATTGTACTGTACCTGCATTCAAGCCTACAACGCCACCGACATATGCGTTAGGTGAAGAATTGTCTGCTGCCACTGCCGATTGAGCACTCATTAAGCCGTAAATCTCAACATTTGTATTTTGAATATTACCTAAACGAGTATTAACGCCTACAATACCGCCCACCTTTTGAGCAATAAGAATTGCAGAATCAACCGTTACGTTACAATTCAAAATATCACCGCTGTTGTAACCCGAGATACCACCGAAAGCAACCGTATGAACACTTCCAAACACGCCCTTTTGATATACCACGTTCAGATTTTGAATTACTGCTGAATTTGATGTGTATCCAAATAATCCCATATAGTTTTGTGTTAGCATTGGGAGTTTGTCATCGGCGAACGCTGCAAACGTAATTGTATGACCATTGCCCTCAAAAACGTGCTTGAAACCATATGCACCGTCCTCGGTGTAGATACCTATGCAATCTGTCAACGGATTTTCGTCGGTTATTACTAAATCGTTTTGAAGTGTGAAAATCAAGCTCTTAGCAAACAAGCCGTGATTAACCGTTCTTGCCATTTCGTTTAAATCTTCTACGCTTGTAATTGTCAAATTGATAAATACAACGCTTATCGTTCTACCGGTGATATTCGGTAGCGGCTTGAAAGTGTTTTCGTCAACGTTACCGATTGAGTCGGTTACCGTTATACCATTGCTTTCATACCAACCGTCGATTTGAGCAATAGAACTGCTTCCTATTGATTTTTCTTCGGTTATGTTGATAAAGATTATATTGTTATCGCCGTCTATATAAGCATCGATAACGCCGTTACCGCTTACTTCTAGAATGTTGACTGCTTGATAGCCGTTGCCTATAGCTTGGTTCGTAGTTGGAACGTCGACAACTAGCCAGCTGTTGGTTGCAGTACCTTGAATAGAACCGACAAAGTGTCCGATATCGCCGTTACCAACGCCATCAATTTTACCATCGGAAATACAAACGCTGTTCATCAATGTTGCGCTACTTCTTCCGACTACTCCGCCCAAAGCAAAGGATTTTGAATTTGCTGTTATCCTTGCCGTGCTATAAAGTCTAACCGTTATTGCAGTAATTGAGCCTAAGTCTTGAGATACGCCTACTGCGCCACCGCCGTAAGCAACTAATCTTTCGTCGAGATTTACAATATCGATTAAACCGAATAGATTAACGCTTGCAAACTCGGTTAGTCCGCATAAAGCGTCTTTGCGTTCTTCTTCCCAAACTGTGAACTCTGAATTGTCGCCACCGGTTGACCCTACGACGTAACCATTATTTTCGGCAACTAGGCCGCCTACTACAACGCCTCTTAGCGTTGCGGTTTCTCCTATGATTACTAAGCTGTTCTCAACTACTGCGTTTGGTTCGTTTACCGCTACTATTCCGCCAACCTTATTTCCGTATACCGTTACATTCTCGTCAAAGCTAACGAGAACTCCTCTTACCGTGCCATAGTTGTAGCTTGCGACTACGCCAACAATGCCACTGCTAACAGAAAGGTCGGTGCCGACAACAACAGATAGATTTTCAATTATACCTTCGTTGTAGCCGAATAACGGTACACTAGTTGGAGACTTGCTTCCGTCGGGATTTGTGTGGCTCATCTTCATTGTAATTTGATAATAATGACCGTTGAAATAGCCCGAGAAATCACCTTTAAAGTGAGTGCTTTGAGTTCCTATTGAAGTAAATTCATCTCCGTCAATTACAATATCCGCACCCAAAGAGAAGCTTGTGTTTTGATATGTATAACCACCTTTATTGACGTCGGAAGCTATTGATAATAGCTGTTCAAGCTTGGTGATTACCGTATTGATTATAACGACCTCGTATCTACGGTTGATAAGGCTTGTCTTTGGATAATAAACACCATTATCTCCTGCTAAAACGTCGGTGTCATTTTCGGTTACGCCCAATGCCTTTGATAATTGGTTATCCTTTAAGTAATTGCTATACCACCCCTTGATTGAATAATTGCTATCCTCGGAATAGTTGTTTTCCATTTTGATAACGTACTTATCATTGATTAGCTCAAAGCCCACCGATAACGTACCCATACCGACCAATTTCATTTGGTTAATGCTTGATTCAGTTTGATTCGATACGAATCCTATAGCTCTATTTAGATTGTCGGCAGAAGTAATAACCCAAGTGTTGCTCATTATGTTACGTGAGTCATAGCCGAATGCAATTGCGCCGTAATTGTTACCGTCATCGGTGGTTTCGGAATCAACTAACGCATCCGTACCAATGATGATAACGCTATCGATCGAACCTTGAATATAGGCGATAGCACCTGCATATAGAGTGTTTTCTAAACCGTTTTGTACTTGCTCGGCGGTATACTTATTCCAACCAAGTTGACCGTCAATTTGAAGTATTACGTTCTTTAATTTTCCGTACTCGCCGATATTACCAAAGATACCTGCATATTTACCTTTGATTATTGTTCCGCTTGCTAGGGTTATCTTGTTTCCTTGTCCGTCAAAGGTCGCATTAAACGGGATATCCGCGCCAATACCGATATAATCGGCATTATTGATTATTACGTCGTTTGCCAAATAGAAGGTCAAGCCATAGAAGTCATAACCGTTATTTGTATCCTTTGCTAAGGTTATTAGATCCTCGTCATTTTCAATGGTCGACTTTAAGAAAGAAGCATATAAAATATTGCTGTTATACGTGCTATCAAGACTGACGTCGCCAGCATCTATCGGTATGTCGTTAAAGTTTTCTTTTACACCTGAAACATAGCGATACCATTCTTTCACGCCGTTTTCACTGTTCTTAGCAATGTTTATACCTGTGATTTTCTCTCCCGAAAGGGTAAACGAAAGTTTGAGTTCGCCTGCGCCAACTACGGTAACTACATTGATACCGCCGTTATAAACTCCCTCTTGCTTGAACGTGTCGTCAACTCTTACCGAATCTAAAAAGGCTTGCTCGCTGATATTGCTTTCGTTGTTAAATCTGTTGTTATAAGCTAATACCCAAACGTTGTTTGCGGTCTTAACTTCACCCCAATTGATTACGTTGCCATACGCATCAAGTTTGATAGCGCCGTTGACTGCAACTCTCGACGTTGAAAGCGTTGCATTTATAGATGAAGTCTTTTTGAGTTCAACAATAATATTTTTGAGGGTAGCGCCCATATCGTAGCCTGCTAAAGCACCTGCATACTTTGTGGAATCTCCACCGATTGTGCCTTGTACCTCAACATACAAATTGCTAATTCTTGCACCTTCTCCCAAAATACCGAAGATACCTGCATACGCGTCGGTTATTGTCAATGACGACGGAATAATTATCTTGTTTCCGTTACCGTTGTAAATTCCGATAAACTCAACTAGCTTATACTCTACGCCTAGAAGTGACTCACTTAAGCTTACTTGTCCGCCAATAGGAGTAAAGCCATCGGTAGGTAAGGTTATATCCGCTACTTGGTAAAATTCGATTCCCTTGTAAGCTCTGCCCGAATTGGTTAATTCGGCAAGTTTCTTTAAGTCCTCATAAGTTTTGATTACAGGATTTAGGAATACAGCTAAATACTTTTCACCGCTTATTGGCGCACTGCATTTGCTGATTAACTCGGAAAGCTTGTTTTCAACGACTTCCGCATCCTTTGGAATAATGCCGTAAACCGGTTCACCGTCGGTCAAGGCTGATGGCGTGAATACAAATTGTGAATTTTCATCGCTTATTGCAATAGATGAGTCAACTCTATTGAAGGTTACATTTAATAATCCGTTGCCACAAATATACATTAAGCTCGGCATCAATTTTCCGTCAAGCATCGTGCTTACTGTTTGCTCGTCACAAATATAGATATCTCCGCTAGCCGTCTTGTAGCCGCCGACTGTTCTTAGAGTACTCTCTTCGGGCAAGACTAACCAAGCGTTTACAAAGTTAGCTTTGTCGCCCATGACGCCGACTAAACCGCCGACAGAATCTTCGTTTATATTGTATAATTCGGTTTCATCGCCCAGTACAACAGTTACGTTTTTGATTTCACCTTGTAAGTAGCCTGCTAAGTAACCTGTATAAATACTCTTCTTATCACCAAAAGTTTGTCCTTGATAATCGGGATTTTCATTCTTGTTGTCTGCTCTTACTATAAGGTTTTTGATTATCGCGCCTTCTCCGACATAGCCGAATAAGCCGCTATAATCGTTGTAATCCGTTGATAGGTTGCCTACAAGTCTTATGGTATGACAAGCGTTGCTTGAAGATACTGAAGTGTTTACCAATCCGTCAAATACACCTGTAAACGGATGTTCCTTAGTGCCGATTGGAATAAGCTTCGTTACGTCAATAACCAACTCGTCAATGTAGTTGTTGCCTGCGTCCTTTCCCAAGTCAAGGCTGAACATAGCACCATTGTCGCCGTATCTGTTTATGTTTTGTGCAAAGTTATAGAAGTCCTCTGCCGATCTGATTACCAAGTCGATAAAACTTAATGTAAAATCAACTTTTGATAAGCCTGCGTTTTCTCTTAATCCGCCCTTTGCGTTATAAACAATTACGCCGTCATTAGGTCTATCGTCAACTGTGCCGTATACGTTCGGGTTTGCAAGAGATTTAATTGTTTCACGCTTTGAAATGTCCGAATACCAATTATCGTAGAAACTGAATACGTCAATATCCTCTCTTCCTACTACGGCAAAGGTTACGTCTCTTCCGCCATATGTCGTAATTGAAGCTGTAAGTGTGCCTACGCCGATAACGGAGATTTTATTTACTATGTCGTCCTTGTTCTCGTTTGTCGCGTTAATTCTTTCACCGATAGCGTCAACCGCACCATTATAGATTACCGTCCAAACATCGGTGAGCGTTGTTTTTTCGGATACGATACCTGCAAGCGCGCCAACCTTTGCATTTGACTTCAAGGTATAGGGTGCAGACAATGCATTGACGGTTACGTTGGTTATTGTACCGCCGAGCCTACCTGCCAAAACACCGGCATAGTTGCTCATACCCGAACCGACAATAAAGTCTTCTTTTACCTCAATAACTAGGTTCTTGATTACCGCGCTATCCGACAAGTAGCCGAAAATACCGCAATAGTCGCTACCTGATATACCGCCTCTTTCCAAAATTATCTTGGAATAGTCACCATCAAATATACCTGCGAAGGGGTGTTCCTCTGTACCTATGGGGTTTACGGTATTCGTGATAACGATATCGTCATTTGAATTGATTTTAAACATAACGCCATTAAATAGGTCGTTATCGTTCACATATTGATAAATATTTGCAAATTCTTGTGCATTATTGATTATCAAATCATAGTAGCAAACATGATAGCAAACGTCCTTTAAATCTCTTTCGGCTGTGTATACGTTGCTCGAAGCGTTAAAGCTCTCCAAGGTCGATATATCCGAATACCAAGTTGTCGGTGAAGATTGAATATAGGAAGCGGTAAATTTTATTCTACCGTTTTCAACAAATTCTGCGTTTACATTCGCTTTACCTACAACCTTTAACGTATTGAATCCAACCGCTGCGTTACCGTTTGCCGAGAGTGTATTCGAATTTGAAGCAATGCCCCAAACGTTTACTATTTCGTTATTTGAAACGGAAACCGACTTACCCGAAACCAAGCCGATATTACCTGCTTCGTTTGCCAAAAGCAATCCTCTTACTATAACAAAAGAATCGGAAACCAACGTCGACTGGTTGTTGCCGAATAAACCGCCTACGATGCTTGATAAACTACTGCCTACCGTGCCGTCGATTATTACGCTTGTAGATGATACTGTGCC
The DNA here is from genome assembly GCA_945482995.1 of uncultured Clostridia bacterium. Classification (GTDB taxonomy): domain Bacteria; phylum Bacillota; class Clostridia; order Christensenellales; family CAG-1252; genus RUG14300. Next base: position 20,272 of record CALYRM010000020.1, read on the forward strand.
GTTATTTCTTCCAACCAAACCACCTACTGCGTTTTTACCCGTTAGGACTGCTCCAGTGTTGATATATACGTTTAAGTTAGTCAATGAAGAATCCGAACTAACGCCTACTGCGCCACCTGCATAGCTTAAACCGTCAACGCTTCCGTATAAGTTTACGTCGCCCTCGGTAACAATACCGCTATTTATGGTTGTACCGACTATACCGCCAAAGGAATTGCCCTCTGAATTAACGTTTGCATATAAGTATACTTTAATAGAATCCTTATCTCCCGCCTTTCCGATTTGTCCTTGATTATTCTCGCCGACTACACCGCCTAATGAACCGGCACCTGTTGTGGAGAATATCGCACTTTGATATACGTAACAAACCGCACTCTCAATTCTCGATTGATTTTCACCGACAACTCCGCCAACTTTTGTATCTTTAAGAGGATAGGAGTTTCCATTTATAATGAATGCCCCGTCTACCTTATTGGCTGCCGACACTCTACCATAAATTTTAGAGTTAAGATTCTTTGCTAAACCGTTGTTGATACCGATAATTCCGCCGACAACGTCAACACCGACAATTTTTGATTCTACATTGCCACTGTTTACAACGATTTTAACGCTGTCTAGTCTATCGGAACCAACCGTACCCGTGTTGTAACCTACGACACCGCCTGCAACTAAACCGCCTACAAAGCCACCATACTCGGTACCTTGCGAGTTATCATATTTAAACGTTACGTCAATACCCGAAGCCGTTCCGATATTGTAACCGATAAAGCCGCCGACATAATCCACGTTTTCGTCACCTAACACGGTAGAAGAATTGATAAACGTAACGCCATCTACAACACCCTTGTTTATGTTGATAAATGAACCGAGTGCAGAAACACCCTCGTAATCTGTCGCTGTTGTGAATACCGTTCCCGACTCCACGTAATATTCAAGATTGCTTATTGAAGAATGCTCGGAAACAATACCGAAGATTGCTTTGCCCTCAAGCTTATTGCCCATGCTATCGCTAGCCGAACGAAGTCTTATTGTACAGCCGTTTCCGTTGAAGTTGCCTACAAATTCTTTATTGACGTCAAGCGCTTGATATCCTTCGTGCGAAGTGTAAAGATTAAGTTCGCTTTGAGCGGATAGCTTAATAATGTAGTTTGCGTAGGCTTGGAAACCGCTATTGATATTTTCTATAAAATCATAAAAGTCATTTTCCGAAGAAATTTCGGTCTTTACAAATACAGCATAATAATTTACACCCTTTAAGGATTCCTTGTTTGTCGTCGTTATGCTCGGAGAAAAGTTTTGTCCCGAGCCACCGTCTGCGGAACTGACAACACCACCGGCGGTCATTGAAAGTGTGTAGTTATAGAAAGGTACGGCGTGCGTTTTACCACTTGGCGTCATTTCTACCGCTTCAAAAACAATACTTCCGCCGTTTGGTTGCGCGTCGTTATTTGAATAAATGGAAACCTTTATGTCACCATAGCCGTATTTTACAAGTCTATTACCGTTGTTTGAACCCTCGCCGTTAATGAGTGGGAAATAGAATTCTCCATCTTCCATCGAAGGAGTTTGATATGCGAAATTGCCTTTTGTTGGATCAAAGGAATACAATACCCATAAGCCGTCTGTTAGGTCATAAGCGTTATAGCCGATGATAAGAGCGGAATAGTCACACTCACCGACAATACTATTTGTTGCGTTTTCATACGCAACCTTTACAACCGATGAATAAACTCTGCTTGCATTGTAACCTACTAAACCGCCGGCATAAGCCGTACCGCCATTTGTGGCAATAGCGGTAAAGTTTGTAATGTTGCGGTCGTATGAACATTCGGTGTATACAATTATGTTCTTAACTAAGGTTTTTAAGCCCTCTTTGTTGTATGCAACAGCTCCACCTACTATGCAAGCAGTATTCTCAATCTCGCCACCGAAGCCATGAACTGTCAAATTGCCTCTTGTTCCTATGCCTGTTTCTCTATAATAAACCTCGGCATTTTTGACTACACCGCTGTTGACACCTACCAAACCGCCTGCAACTCTAACACCGGAAACAGTGTTCTTGATTGTTACGCTTATCTTGTTTGAAGTGCTGTCTTGTCCTATAACACCGCGGTTGATAGCTGCAATACCGCCGAATATTCCCGACTCATTGTTGAGATTCAAGTTTCCTTGATCGTAAATAACGTTGAGTTGAACTATGTTTGAACTCTCTCCCAAAACACCGAACAAGCCGTAATAATCTTGATTAGCGGCAAAGCCTTGAATAGTGATTGAATAGCCTTTGCCGTCAATAATACCGTCAAAACAATTTTCCTCGGATGAACCGATTACCGTGTGCGTTTGAATTGTGATATCTGCGCCAAGTACGAATTTAACGCCCTTGTAAGTTTGTCCCGCATTGGTTGTGGTGGCAAGTTTGCTAATGATGTCGCTGTCAACGATAAGTGAATCGATAACGCTACTATAAACAGCCATACCTGTTTGCTCGCCCGGTTGTAATACTTGTGCTATACCGTCCGACGTTTCGTAACCATGAATATAATCTTTATTTACCATTACCGAATGGTCATCGGTTGTATACCAACCCGTGAATACCTTAGTTGTGTCTACCGAAACGGTGAATCTAATGTTATCTGCCGATTTAGAGGATATATCCATTAAACACGTTGCCGAGCCATCACGGACATATAAAAGGTTCAAACCGTTACCGATTGCTTGTTCAACGGTCGTATTTCCCGAATGATATGGCAATGGATTTGTTCCAACGTTTCCACTTTGCGCTCTTGGTATTTGTGTATAAGAACCCATTACCCAAGTGTTATTATAACCGACAGAGAGGTTATTATTATTTCCGACGATTGCAAAAATCTTTGTATTTGCTGCGCAGTTGCTACATTGAGCTGAGCAGTCAAAACTATCGACAAGAGATATTATTTCGCCGACTAATGTGATTTGACTATCGACGCTTGCGCCGTTATCATAGCTTTGAGATAAGGCTATCAATTTAGATTTTGCATTTTCAAAATCCTTTTGCGATCTTTGAGCAACACCTAAGCCACCCTCGCCAAAGTAATCGGTCAAAATAAATTCAATGAGAGACTTTGCATTTTCAGCTTCGTTTTTGATAACAGAAGTTCTTAACTCCTGCATATCGAGCTTTAATTCTTCACATAATGCCTTGTTATGAGTACAAGAAGCCATCATTACGTTGTTGTTATAGTTGCTATAATCTCTTACATTGATTACTGTATTCTTGGTTGATAACTTTGCTTTAAGCTCGCCTGCAAAACCGCCCATGCTTGCCCTGCTTGTGGCAGCCTGTTCGGTTGAATTCATACTCGAAACGATTTCGCCCTTTGCAAAAACGTTTATCATTTCATACACGCCCTCTGTTGCACTACTGCCTACGACGCAACCGATAACGTTATCATAACCGACTGCGGTAATTTTGCCGTCAACCGTAACATCGATTTGTTCGAGAGCAATGTTATTGAGTTTTGCATTGTTGACGCCGATTAATCCACCAATAACATTTGATTTACCAAATGACTTAATTGAACCTGCTTGCGTAAGTTCTAAGGAAACGTTTCCGATATAGCCGTAGTTCCTTGCGACAAGGACCGCTGCGGTTGTCGCCTCGTCTAAATTCGCTGCGTCTTGATTGCCTGCGTAAACCGTTCCTGCAAAAACTATGTTTACATCTTCAAATCGAGCGTTTGTACTAATCTCTTTAAACATTGCGACGTCGCCCGAACCTACTATTGTGGAATCTGCTTGGAATGTTATTGTGTGGTTATTGCCGTTAAACTCTCCGTTAAATTGATTAATGCTTGGCATACCCTTTGTAAAGGTTATGTCGGAAAGCATCGATACTCTAATCCAATTAAAGTTCAAACCTGCGTTCATTTCATCGGCAAACTCTACCATATTACCTGCGGTATAAATCTCACTTGTTAAAAATACCGCTATAATTGAAGTTCTGCTGTTCTTTGTTCTTGTAGGTCTATAAGTACTTTGATTATAGTTTGTATTTGTAGCTTGGTCGTGAATCGTGGTGTTGATAATCTCGGAGCTATTGATATACTTATCATTATTTCTCAAATTGTTATCGCTTGTAAACCAACCGTAGAAAGGAGCAAATTGTTGATTCTCCTTGAATATAATTTGTCCGTCCGGATTGATTACGTGCGACAAGTAACCGCCACCGTATGACTTAATGTCGTGAATAATTCCGTAATTAGAATCGTTTGTGTTATATTTTGTGCCGTTTACGTCGCCTTTAATCCAAATGTTGCCCCCATTGAAGGCTACAAGGCTAGCGTTGCTATTTCCGTAAATAAACCCGTAGTGTTGCGTTACACATTCTCCTGCCTTGGTTTCAGTGTAGAAGTTTCCATTCTTTTCGATAACACAGTTACTAAACGAACCCTTTATGTCGCCGTCTACCCTGCCGATGATACCGCCTTGGTATACAACACCATGATATACCTTACTCATAATCTTTTCTTTGGATTCGTTACGGGTAACCATTTTACCGAATAAACTTATTGTATTTCTGTTTAGGGTGATTCTTCCGCCATTGGTTATACCAAATAATCCGCCTGTTATTGCGCCATTCTTAGATGCAGCATATCCGCCGATTGAGGAAATAGAACCCGAAACGTTTATCGAGCTGTTTTCAATTTCGATTGTTGATACCTCTGCAAACAAACCGGCAGCAGGGAATATGTATTGATCGGCGTTACAAGCAGCACTTGGATTTAACCAGCTCGGCAATCCGCCGATGATACCCGTACCAAGCTCACCGCCTACCGTTTTATTACATTCGTCATTTGTGGAAATGCCTGCGCCAATAATAATATCCGAATTTTTGATATACGGAACATCTGCGATATTTGCACCAATCTGCTCGGTGTGAGCTGCTATTCCGCCGACAACTAACTTGTTGTTTGTAGCGTCGAGTTTTTCATCTTCTTCGGTGTTCATTATCTTATTAGCGGCAGCCAAACTTCCGCCTATATTGATATTGGAATTGTTGATATGACCATTTAAAAATTGTCCTGCGATACCGCCAACATAGGCAGTTGCAGATTTTCTTTGAGAATATACGAAAATAGAGCCTGTGGAAGAAATATTGCAGTTTTCGATTGTACCCTTAAAGGTTCCAGCCAAAGCACCGCAGTTGATAACTAGTTCGTTATCTGTGTAAGAATCGCCTTTTATCTCAATCCTACCGGAGAAGCGATAAGTAAGATTGGATAATTTGCCGCTAAACACTCCAAACAAACCGCCATATTTCGTTTTATGGTAAACAAGATTTCCCCCTGATGTTGGGCGTGAGGTCGCAAACGTTAAGGTTCGTGTTTGTCCCTCTACTATTTTGTTACCATCCACAACGTAGCCGTAAAAATTAGCGGAGATTTCATTCTCGCTATTGTTATTTACCCACGTGGGATCGGTAATTATAAAGTCGTGCATCAATAGATAGTTATAGTTTGCCCCCGGCGTCCTTAAAGCATATACTAGATCCTCGGCAGTTTCTACTCTTCTATATTCAACACCATTACTTAAGGTAATTGTTTTGTTGACGACTGTAGGATTCGCATTAACTCCTTCGCCAACCTCTATCACAGTTTCCTCTGCGACTGCGGATTGGTTTATGGTCGACAAGCCAAAAATAAGCGCTACAAATACCATAATAATTACGGCGCATAATAGAAAATTGTTTTTCCTTACATTTTGTTTCATAGTCTTCTCCTAATAGATTACTCTATTGTATATTCCCCTTTGGGGAAGTCGCTTTTTTCAAAGCGACTTTTTAAATATATTTTTTTAATATATA
>CALYRM010000021.1 GCA_945482995.1 uncultured Clostridia bacterium
AATGGTAAAAGCCTATGATGACGGACGAATGGTATGCCCGAACTGCGGATATTCCCTCGACTGACATTGAAGAGGTTGAGGGTGTAAAATCTTCCGATGAGATAATACGGTTAATAACGGCGTTAAACCTTATTAAAATCGATAAAATACGTCGGCTTGAAAGTTATATCGAATACAGGGAGAAAAGGCACGAGATAGACCGTGAGGACATCGATAAATTAAAAGAATATTTGAAAGAGGTAAAAGATGAATAAATTTAGAACATTAAGAGCAGACGAATTAGATTGTAGGGTCGGAACCTGCAACGAAAGAGGGTTTACTTTATTGCTTTATAAAGATGCCCGATGCGACCAGAACATACTTGACGAGACAGTCGGGGCGGAGAATTGGCAGAGAGACCATAAAGAGGTAAAGGGTAATTTATATTGCGGCGTTTCGATTTGGGACGATGTAAAAAAACAATGGATAACAAAATGGGACTGCGGAGTTGAGAGTAACACGGAAAAAGAAAAAGGCGAGGCATCGGACAGTTTCAAGAGAGCGTGTTTTAACTGGGGAATAGGACGAGAACTTTATACGTCGCCTTTCATTTATATAAAAGGTAATACCGAGAAAAATAATAAGGGCAAGGATGTTCCGACTTTCCGTTCAATCACCGTTAAAGAGATTGAATATACGGACGGGAAAATAACTAAACTTGCGATTATCGGGGACGGCGAAGTAATTTATACCTTTAACGGAGAGAAAGCCGAAAAAAAGGCTGAAATGACGTTTGAGGAAAAAGTCGGAAAGGCAAAAGCGTATGTTATAAAGGTCGGGCAGTTCGCAGGGGTTAAAATGGGAGACCTTTCAAAAGCGGAATTGCAGGTAATATCGTGCGGAGCGAATGAGGGGTTGGCAAGGTTAGCGAATGTTTTACTTGAAGATTTAGAGAGGTGTCCGTTTTGATTAAAAGCAGAAAAAAGAATGGCAAAATAGTTTTGTCGGCTGCAAGTTTTTATGTTCCTGAAATAGGGGAATGCGAAAAGTGTAAATATATAGACTTGTGTAATGACGGCGAAATGTGTATTGTGGAGAGGAAATATGACAGACGATTTGGTAACAAAAATATTCGAATTGACAAATGAACTAACGGCAAGCATCGGTAAATTAAAGGGCAACGGTATTGCCCTTGCCGAGGCTGAACGCGATTATAAGATAAAACTACGGCAAGAGGCTTTAAAACTTCGCTCCGAGAAGAATATGCCCGTAACGCTTATCGCGCAGATAATATACGGCGTTCCAGAAGTTGCGGAGTTAAGGTTTAAACGCGATGTCGCGGAGACAATTTATCAGACGAATTTAGAGCATATAAATAAAACGAAATTACTTATTCGTATAATCGATAATCAGATAGCGCGCGAATGGGGAACAGCAGGAAAAGGTGATTTATGAATTACAAACAGTTAGTTTTAGTTGGGAGAATGAGAAATGAAAAAAATTGAAATAAAAAGTTATCCGAAAATTGACGAAACAATTTTGAAAGAACGAGAAGAAATGTTTAAACACAAAAACGACGGTGTAATGGGGATAGGAGAATTTATCGACAAGATAATCAAAGCGGAAAATCTTTTGTTCGAAAAACATATTCAAGCGAACTCAATAATCATCAACGAAAATTATCTTGATGTACCCGAAGCATATTTCAAAGTTTGCGACACGGTAAAGGTACTTCCACAAATGATATGTGGACTTGAAGTAAATTATGCAAAACTTGATTTGGCTGTTCCTTTTGCAGTGTACAGAGCCGACGAAACAAAATCCGAAAAAGAAATAAAGAAAATAAGGCGGGAAGTTTTGGAAGAATTAAAAAGTAAAGTTAAGCATTATGTTTGGGAAAAAAACATACCCGAATGTATGTTTAATCAGATTATTGAGGAACTTGAAAATGAATAATAAACAACGATACGCCATATTGAAGAAGAACAAAGAACAATGGCTGAAATATTATTCGATTAAGGACGAGAGCGGTATATACATACTTACAAGGTACGACCTTGACAACGGTTTTAAGTTTGCTTATGTGGGACAAGCGAAAAAAGTCCTTACAAGGCTTGCGGAACACCTTATGGGGTATCAGCATATAGACCTGTCTTTGAAGAAACACGGCATCGGATCGGCGTTCACGAGAGAGAACAAGTGGAAATGCGAGAAAGTCATTCATTGCGACGAAGCCGAACTCAACCGCACCGAGCAAGAATGGATACGAAAGTGCCACGAACTTGGCTATCAACTTTATAACCATACAACGGGAAGTCAAGGACAAGGCAAACAAGCATTAGGCGAACAGAAGCCCGCAAAAGGCTATTACGACGGAATTAAGCAAGGGCGCAAGAAAGCAATCGATGAAATCAATTATCGGCTGAATAAGGGCGATATTCGGCTTGTAATCGAAAGCCCGAACAAACGAAAGGAACAACACCTTGCTAAACTTATTGAGATATTAGGGGTAAATTATGATAAGGCAGACGGCTGAATTGGTTAAAGAAATTTTAGAAAAGCACCCGTTCGCAAGGGACGATGACTATATTTTATACGGGTATGTTATGAACGAGTACGGCTATTCTATGGGTATAAGTTTTTTAGAAGTATCCGAACTTATAAAGGAGAAGTGTTTACCCGCTATGATAACGGTATGGAGGGCGCGTAGAAAGGTTATGGAACTATATCCCGAGTTGCGTGGGAAATCATATAAAAATCGAGATGCGCAACAAATGGAATATGTTGAATTTGCGAGGGATAAAAGCGTATGAATACAATTATTAAAGGCGATAAAAAAGACAGATGTTTTTTATGCGGTCGTAGCGATTGGATAGAAACGCATCATATCTTCAACGGAACGGCGAATAGGAAGAAGTCGGAAAAGTACGGACTAACCGTCCACTTGTGTCATTGGTGTCATAACGAGCCTCCGAACGGTGTTCATTTTAATTCTAATAGGGATTTAATGCTTAAACAGATTGCGCAGAAAGAGGCTATGGAATATTACGGGTGGACGATTGACGATTTCATAAAAATATTTGGGAAAAATTACTTATAACTATTGACATTTTTTAATTTATAGCATATAATAAAATTACCGATATTCGGTGAGTGACGACTTCGAGTATCGCAAAACTGAATATCGGTTATCCAACACCGCTTAAACAACCCCGTTCGTCACTTTAAGGGAAGTTTAGGCGGTTTTTTTATACAATAAACCTTACAAGGAGAATATATATGTCTGTTATAAGAATACAAAAAACAAACAATTATACCGTGATGAGCAATTATCATTTTCGGGAAAAAGATATGAGCCTTAAAGCGAAAGGGCTATTATCGCTTATGTTGTCGCTTCCCGAAGATTGGGACTATTCCGTTGATGGGCTTGTCAAACTGTCAAAAGACGGGAAAGATAGCGTTATAAGCGCAATTGCGGAACTTGAACAATTCGGATATTTGGTGCGCTCGCAAGCAAAAGGGCAAGACGGAAAATTTGCAGGATATGATTATGATGTTTATGAACAACCGTACACGGAAAAACCGTTTACGGAAAACCCGTCGACGGTAAAACCGATGACGGAAAACCCGAAACAATTAAATACTAAACCATTAAATACTGAAAGTGATATAAATATCACTAATAAAAAACTAAATATAAATGTTCAAATCGAGCAGGAATTTGAAGAAGTATGGAAAATCTATCCTCGCAAGGAAGATAAGAAAAAGGCTTTTATGGCTTATAAGACTGCGAGAAAAAAAGCAGGTTTTGACGAAATTAAAAAAGGCGTTGAAACTTACAGCAATCATATAAAGGCGTGTAACACCGATAAATGTTATATAAAACTCGGAGCGACTTATTTCAACGGAGAGTGTTGGGTGAACAATTACGAACACGGCGCGCCGAAAGAAGAACTGATTAAAGGCAAATATACACGGGCGCAAGTCGAGGAATTTGCGAAACAATTAAACATAAGTTATGAGAAAGCATTGGAATGCTGTTAAGGGGTAAAAAATGGCACTTATAGAATATAGGCTTGACGGAACGGTCAACAAAGTAGAAAACGCAATAAAACGCATACAATTAGCGAACTTGTCGGAAGAACCTTTGTACGTTTGTTACAGTGGCGGCAAAGATAGCAAGGTTATCCGACACCTTATGGGAATGAGCGGAGTACCGCACGAACTGCATTATAACTTAACTACGGTAGATATTCCGTCGGTAGTAAGGGAAATTATGGACGACAAAGAAGTTATCGTCGAAAAGGCAAGATATGCGGACGGAACTCAAAAAACTATGTGGAACTTGATTGTTAAAAAACATATACCACCGTTAAGGCAATGCAGATATTGTTGTGCTGAACTTAAAGAACAAGGTGGGAAAGGGCGCATAAAGGTAACAGGTGTGCGCTCCGCCGAAAGTGTCCGTCGTGCAAAGCAAGCGGGCGAAGCAAAAATTTTCGGCAAAAACGGCGTTGAAATCATACACAATATGGACAACGATGAGAATAGGCGAATGATTGAACAATGTTATCGAACTCAATCGACAATCATAAACCCTATTATAGATTGGACGGACGATGATATTTGGGAATTTTCAAAAGTCGAAAACATTAAACAAAACCCGTTATATGTACAATGCGGAGGGAATAAAAGGCGTTTAGGGTGTTTATTGTGTCCTATGGCAAGACTTGAAGAAAGACTTAACGATATAAAAGAATATCCTAAAATTGCGGAGTGTTATGTTAAGGCTTTCGATAAAATGTTGGAAAATATGCCCGACCAAAACAAATTGTCGTGGAAGAACGGTCAAGAAGTTATGGACTGGTGGCTGTACGGGAACAATGAAACCGATACAAACCAAATAACATTTGAAGATTTAGGAGTTGACGAATGAAACGAAACAAAGAACTGTATTTTGACGCATTAAGGAACTATGAACTTGCTGACGACGAAGTGTTGAGGGACGGTGTGATTTATTGTACGAACTGCGACACGCCGAGAGTGTTTCCTGATTTTGTGAACGACGACGGAACGCTGATACATATCGCTTGTAAGTGCCGTGATATGGCGCACTGGAAGTTAGAAAACGCCGAGAAAGAGTGGGCGAGAAAGCAAAATGTTTTGCACTTGAAAGAAATATCGCTTATGGACGAACGATATTCAACGGTGTCGTTTTTGAACACAAGGACGGAAAATGCGGAGTTAAAGAAAGTGTATGACAAGTGTGTCGATTATTGCCTTAACGCCGCTAAAAACGCATACGACGGCAAAGGAATGTATTTGAGCGGGGCTGTCGGAGTAGGCAAAACGCACTTAACGGCGTGTATGGCGAATGAGTTGTTGGAACAAGGCTTTAAGGTCAAGTTTACGAACATAAGCCGAATTGCCGACCTTATTCTGACGAACGACACAACGGAACTCAATCAAGTGCGAAATTGCGACTTCCTGTTTTTAGACGATTTCGGCAAAGAGTTGGTATGGAAGAACGGCTCGGACGGGTGGTTGCAACAAAAGGTGTTCAATCTCATAAACGACCGTTACAACGCGATGCGACCGATGATATTCTCATCGAACTACACGCTTATGGACTTGTTAGCGAAACACTATGACCGTGCGACAATCGACCGCATAAGGGAAATGTGCGAGCAGATTGAGGTTAAGGGAGATAATTGGAGATGAACGAACAATATGCGGGATATTGAGGATTATGACTTATGATTGAAAATTTATCAAACGCAAATATAGCATTGCAAGACCTTGTAGGCAAAATGAACGCACTATGGAGCGGAAAAACGACATCGGCCGACAGACTTTCATTAAAAGAGATTATGGTAATATGCAGATACATAGCGGACGAATACGGAAAATATTTAGGAGATTGTGATTAAAAGGTAATAAATTATAAAAATATTTTAAAAATCATTGAAAAATAGTTGACAAACAGAAAAAAAGGGATTATAATTATAAATGTAATAAAGGTTAGGAACAACAGTCCGAAAGGAGTTAAAAATGAAAGTTACAACGTATATCATAAATAAAGGAACAAGCAGTCAATATTACGGGCTTAAAAACGCAGAAGAAAATCAAGTTTTATATTCTGCGCCGAATAATTGGAAAACCGAAAAAGGCGCGTTAAATTGGGCGAAGAAACACGGCTACGAGATAGTATAAAAAGGAATTAAAAATGACAATCACTAACTTTAAAACATTCGTAAACAAAGCCTGCGACGGTTGCGAAAGCATAGCATATCGTTATTTTGATGACATCGCAACGCACGAAATGGAAATCGGAAACTACGGACAGGATTTTGAATACAGCGACGATGAATTCTGCTTTTACTTCGACATCGTAAAACCGCAAATAATCGACGAGGACGGCGACGAGATAGCCGAACCTGTATATCGTGTTAGAATTTATAAAAATAAATAAACCGACGGAAAGGAGTAAAAAATGGAAATGAAAACTTATCAAATTAACGAAAGCCTTGCACGAAGCGCAAAAAACGCAAACAGTTTTAGCGACTACACCGCAGGAGAAGCGACAAACGGATATTATGGATATTTAAAACGCTTTAATGAAGCGGTTGAAGAACTTATCGAGGAAAACAAGCAAAGCGTAAATGACGAAGTAATGGAACTCATAAACTATTATTGCGACAAGTACGCAAAAAAACTCGCATTCGCTATAAATAAACAAAACAGTATTGAGGCAATGTGTCCGAGTATAATGATTTCGGGCGCGGGAAACTTCCCCGTCAGGAAGAAAGAAAAACAAAACGCAATGCGTCATAGTTTTTGGCAGGAATATGGGAGTTTATTCGACGAACATAATTATTATTACAACAAAATTAGAACAATCTTAACAAATAAAGTTATTGCAAGCGATGACGCACTCGCTATTGAAAAACTCGAAGCCAAAATCGCCGACTTAGAAGAAAGTCAAAAACTTATGAAAGACGTAAACGCTTATTATCGCAAAAATAAGACGCTTGACGGGTGCGACCTTTTAAGCGAAGAAGAACTCGCCAAAATAAAAAACAATATGCAATATCATAGTTGGTATGACGCCCCGTTTGCCCCGTTCACTTTGACAAATAATAACGCAAATATTAAAAGATTAAAGGAAAGACTTGACGATATTAAAAAATTAAAGGAAAGAGCGGAGCAGGCAGAAGAAAGTAAATATATACAAGTCGACGGGTTGAAAGTTGTTGAAGACGCAACCGATATGCGCATAAGAATAATTTTCGACGATATCCCCGACGCTGATATAAGGGAATTATTAAAAAGCAACGGTTTTAAGTGGTCGCCAAAAAATAGTGCTTGGCAACGACAGTTGACAAACAACGGAATATATGCTACAAAGCAAGTGTTAAAGAAAATTCAAGGGAGTGATTGATTTGAACTTAACATTTGATGAACTTTATAAATAGTTTTGATTAAACCGCGCCCGTGCGGTATCGCGGGCAAAGGAGTATTTATGAGAAGATATGAAAATGTAAAAATTGATAAACTAAAACCTTACGAAAATAATGCAAGGACGCACAGCCCTGAACAAATTGAAAAGATTGCAAAAAGCATTGAACAGTTCGGGTTTATCAATCCCGTTTTAATTGACGGCGACTATGGAATTATAGCAGGACACGGCAGAGTTGAGGGCGCAAAACAACTCGGAATGACCGAAGTGCCGTGCATATTTGTCGAGGACTTGACAGAAACACAAAAACGTGCTTATATCCTTGCGGATAATAAACTTACACTTGACGCAGGTTGGGACGATTTAATTCTAAAAGAAGAATTGCAGGCATTAGAAGATTTAAACTTTGATATAACGCTTACGGGGTTTGAAGAATACGATATTTCCGATATAAATATTGACGGCTTTTTTGAGCAGGCAGGAGAGCAAAAAGAAAAAGAGCCGAAGAAAATACAATGTCCGCATTGTGGAGAGTGGTTTGAAGAATGAAATTGTATTTAGCAGGGGGTATTCAAGCGAATTGTAAACCGTTATGGACGGAGTTTCTTTCTGCTATTTATAAAGGAGGCAAGGAATTGGAAGTATATTTAGCAGGAACGCAAGGAAGAAGGTGGTGTGTAGACGAGTATATGGAATTATATTTAGCAGGACAATATCCGTGGAAGAAAGACGGTATATACGATGAAACAATTAAAAAATGCAACGTTGCGATATTAGAAAGTTTTTACTATGCAGATGAATGGACGGAGAAAACAATTCCGTTATTAGAGAACTTTCTTTTAGATAGCGGAGCATTTACCTTTATGAGTAATTCAAAGAAAGGCAATATAAATTGGAAAGATTATATTAATCGATATATTGCGTTTATAAATAGAAACAACGTTAAACATTTCTTTGAATTAGATATTGACTGTATTGTCGGTTATGAAAATGTTTTGCGTATTCGTAAATATATCGAAGAAAAAACAGGCAAGAAGTGTATTCCAGTTTGGCATAAAAGCAGGGGCAAAGATGAGTTCTTAAAAATGTGCGACGAATACGATTATGTTGCTATCGGCGGTATCGTATCAAAAGAAATCAAGCAAAATGAATATCCATTCTTTACTTGGTTTATCAATGAAGCGCACAAAAGGGGCTGTAAAATTCACGGGTTAGGATTTACAAATCTTAAAGGGCTTGAAAAATATAAGTTTGACAGCGTGGATAGTACGTCGTGGACTACGGGCAATCGTTTTGGAAGCGTATATTTTTTTAACGGAAGAACAGTCGTTAAGTATGATAAACAGCAGGGGCAAAGGCTTGCAGATAGCCGAGCGGTTGCGATACATAACTTTAACGAATGGGTTAAGTTTCAAAAGTACGCAGAAAAAAATCTTTAAGGGTATATCAAACGAAAGTTTGTTTATATAACACAGTTTATGCGAAAATCAACTATAAAAAATTAAGGAGAATTAAAGAATGAAAGAAAGACTTAAAAACTTATTTACTTTTGACAAGCACATAAGCGTATTGCAGGTAATTCTGACGGTGCTGTTTATTGGGGCGTTATTGGTGTCGAATATTATCTCGTCAAGGATATTTAACTTTTTCGGGTATTCAATGACCTGCGCCGTTATAGTTTTTCCGATAACGTATATTTTGAGCGACCTATTCAGCGAAGTATATGGCTATAAGTGGAGCAGGCTAACTTGTTATTTAGGATTTGCAATCAACCTTTTTGCGGTTGTGGTATTCTATATTGCGTCATCATTGCCTGCTGTTATACCTGAACAAGATGAAGCATTCAGAAGTATTTTAATCGGGACATTCAGTTGCACAATGGCGTCGTTTATTGCGTTTATCATTGGCGACTTTGTAAATGATAAAATCTTTGACAAGATGAAGCAAAAGCATAAAGGCTTGATAAATCATAAGGGCTTTGCATTAAGAGCGATTGTATCAAGTTTTGCAGGCGAATTGATTGACAGTTGTGTATATTTGCCGTTGGCATTCTTGGTGTTTAATCCTATAATGACAGGCGTTGAAGTATTGATTATGATAGCGATACAAGCGTCGTTAAAGACGGCATACGAAGCAATTATTTTGCCTTTTACAACGCTTCTAACAAAGAAAGTTAGCAAGTATGAACAAAGTTTATTAGAAAGGAATATATAATGAATTACTTTGAGATTATCGGCATAAGCGGAACGATATTTGTGTTATTATCATTCCTGATGAAAGACTTAAAAAAGGTAAGAATTATAAATATCATCGGCGCAATGTTATTTGTCATATATGGTGTTTTAATTAACGCAATTTCAACGTGGTTACTGAACGGCATATTGATAATAATACACATATTTTATTTAATAAAAGGCAGAAAATAAAGGGCTATCGCATAAGCCCGAAAGGAGTGTAAAATGAAAGCAATAGTAGAAAAGAAAAAACTTGTAAGGATAATCCGCAGGAAATTTACTCATTATTCGGACGAGCAGATTTACAAAATAATCGACGAATACGGAGCGGCATATTTCAACGAAAAGTCAGACCTCAATATTGCATATACTGGGTATGGAAGATACGAAGTTACTTTATAAGCAGAAAGCGGGCAAAGGAGTTAAAAATGACAAAGCAAGAGCAGATTGAAGAAATGGCATTATTAGGTTGCGTGAGAAATCCACAGGCTCATACCGCAGAGGAGTGTGCAAAATTTTGTTTTAAGCAAGGAATGTGCAATGCGTATAGACACGCCGTAGCACTTTACAACGCAGGTTATCGGAAAATCCCTGAAAATGCAGTGGTGCTGACAAAGGAAGATTTAACCAAAGAGCCGTATAATGAATTTTGTAAAGGTTGTCCGAACGTAAGAACACGCAGTAGTGGTATTACTGATTGTTGTGCTGATTATAATTGCAGACAATTTACACGATATGCAAATCTGATTGAAAACTATGAACAAGCACGCAAGGAAACGGCGAAAGAGATTTTGCTTTTACTCGGAAAAGGCTATGACGAAACGGAAAAGACAGAGTTTAATAATTTGCAATGGTATAAAGAGTTTTGTCGTGAATTAAAACACAGATACGGCGTGGAGGTAGAAGAATGAATATAGACGATATTAAGAAAGGATTGGAGTGTTGCTCAAACCCAAGATTAAGTGCTTGTAACAATTGCCCATATAATAACAACGGTGAGTTTAGTTGTAGAGATGGCGAAATGTATAAAGACGCGCTCAACCTTATAACCGAGCAAGAGGAAGAGATTGAACGGTTGAAAGCCGAGAACGAAGAATTAACAAAAGTGGTGTCGTCAAAAGTATATGACCTTATCGATAATGCAAAGGAAATAGCGGACGCAAGAGAAGCGTGGTAAAAGCAAGCGAAAATCGACGTGCTGAACGAGTTGAAAGAAAAAATAGTCGAACGTATGGGCGACCGTGAATATATGGGAGTGAAATACAAGCAAGGTGTTTTTAGCGAAAGTGAAATCGACGAACTTATAAAGGAGTTGATTAAAAATGACACTTAAAGAATTATTGATACAATACGGAAACACAACCGACCCCGTTAAGGAAGCCGATATTATAGAAAGATGGTTTATTGAAAACGACTTTGAAGATTTAGGACTTTCTATGATTGCTCGCTTGTCGGCGAAGAAAATCAAGAAATTACAAGACAAGTTATCGTTTGCACAATCTTGGCTTCCAAGCAAAATTGATATGAACGTGAACAAAGAGTTTGTTAACGATAAGACAACTGCTGATATGTTAAATAAAATTACAACATATTGTATGCTGTCTATGCCGTTACCTGACAGTGTTCTTGATTGGGCAAAAGAAAATATTCCTAACATAAACGTGCCAAAATTCTTCTTTATGCCGACAGTAAAATATCTTAGGAAAAGATATAATATAGAGTTTAAGGATAAACCCGAATGGAATTTTTAGGAGAACAAAATCGATGAACTGTTAAAGGAGTATAAGGAATGATACATTGTGAGAATTGCAGATTTTGGGTGTATGGTTATTGTATTGGACTTAGGAGAGAAACATACGACCGTGACGGTTGTGAAGCGGGTGAAAAAAAAGATTATAAGGAGTACGAAGATGCCGAAGATAAGAGTTGAAATCGAAGTGCCGAATGATGTGTTTCGTCCTTGCGAAACTTGTAGATACTAGGTTCGATTGGGGCTATTGTTATTTGTTTGAACAGAAAATTTCATACGGACATCGTTGCGACAAGTGCAAACAAGCGGAGGTGGAAGAATGAGCACAAACGAATTATTAAAAGATATTTACCGTAAATTCGATACAGGCGAATATGTAAAGATACCGTCAATGCGGAAAATCGGCGACAATAAATGGGTTGTGTATTTTTACGAAAATGGCTTAATACATAATGGCATTTATTACACCGAAGAAAGAGCGAAAAAAAAATTAGAGCAGGTAAATGGTGGTTAGAATGGTAGGCGATATACTCTTAAAAATAAGTTTTGTAATGTGCATAGCATTATTTCCTATGCTGATTTATATAAGTAGTAATTCAGACAAGGCAGATGAGAAAGATATAATAAAAAAAATAAAAGAAAGGAGAAATAAAAAATGAAAAAGAAAGTTTTATTAGCAGTAGCAACAATCCTTGTAGTAGTAATCAGTATTTGCGTTTTGGTCGGATGCGGGCAATCGCGCGGAAATATGATTAGAAACAAAAATTCCTTTGATGGCGTTATTTACTTTTCAAACGGAAATGTAATACCTATACATAGTTCAGAAACGACAAAGATATACGAAACAAGAGATACAATAACGATAGAGTATAAGGACGAAAACGGAAAAGTAAAAGAAAGATTAGTTATAAATAAAGACCAAATCATACATATTCGTTATGTAGAAAAAAACATTTGACATACATTAAAAAAAGTGCTATATTTAAAATAAGAGGGGGTGCCTATGAGACCTGATAAAAAAATGATAGGCTGTAAAAAGGCGGAGAAGTCCGTCTATTTTGCATAAAAGGAGATATTATGCCGTGTAAAGCGACTAACCCGCAGAATTTAATTCCGCAGAATAAAAGAACTCCCGAAGAACGCAGAGAGATAGCGAGAAAGGGACAAATTGCGTCGACGGAAGCAAAGCGGAGAAAGAAAACTTTTCGTGAGGCAATGGAAGCACTTTTAGAAAAAGAAGTCCTTGACAAGAACGGAAATAAAATCGACCTTTTAACCGCAATAAGCGCGAAACAAATTGAAAAGGCTGGCAAAGGCGACACAAAGGCTTTTGAAGTTATCCGTGATACGATAGGACAGAAACCTATTGAAAGGGTCGAAATTAGCGATATTGACAGTAAAATAGCGCAAGAGATTGAGGATTATGTTGGATGATGAACAACGGAAATATCTTGACTTTATAAAAGCGCAACCTTATAAAATCGCTAACTGGTTAGGATTTGACGGAATAGGAAAAGACTTTCATAACGAGTGGATAAAAGAGTTAGTGTTCGGTAAAAACGACTGGACATTACAGGCGCATCGAGGGAGTTATAAGACAACTTGCGTATCGGTGGCTTTTGCGCTGTATATGATTTTGTTCCCGAACAGGAATATAATCTTTATGCGAAAAACGGACGACGATGTATCGGAGATAATAGAACAGGTCAGAAAGATACTTGAAAGCGATGTACTTCGGTATTTATGTTTTAAGATATATCGGCGTGATTTAAAAATAGTAAAGTCGAACAGCAACGAAATAACGACCAACCTTTCGGACACAACAAGGGGCGCGGTGCAGTTATTGGGTTTAGGCATTAAAGGGAGTTTGACAGGCAAACACGCTTATTGGGTGCATACGGACGATATAGTCAACATAAAAGACCGTGTGAGCCGAGCGGAACGAGAATATACAAAGTCCATTTATATGGAGTTGCAGAACATTAAAATAAAAGGCGGCAAGATAACGAATACGGGCACGCCGTGGCATAAAGACGACTGTTTCTCGTTAATGCCGAAAGCCGATAAATACGACTGCTATAAAACGGGGTTGCTTTCGACGGGAGATTTAGACAAGTTAAGAAAGAGTATGACGGCAAGCCTATTCGCGGCTAACTATGAATTAAAGCATATAGCGAGCGAAAACGCGTTGTTTACGAACTTAAAGTTCTTCAACGATGATAGTAAGTTATTTAACGGCAGGGCGCACATAGACGCATCATACGGGGGCGAAGATGGCTCCGTATTAACGATAGCGAAGAAAGAGGGCAATAATTTTTACATACTCGGAAAGCGGCGCAACGGGCATATAGACAAGCATATAAGCGAGTTTATGGAAATCGTAAAGCAATACCGCGCAGGGGTAATACGGTGCGAGGATAACGGCGATAAAGGCTATTTGGCGAAAGAGATAGTAAGGCGTGGTGGCGCGGCGTGGACATATCACGAGACTATGAACAAATATCTGAAAATATCGAGTTATCTGAAAGGCGAATGGGAAAACGTTTACTTTTCGAGGAACAGCGATGCGGAATATTTGGACGAGATACTCGACTATTCGGAAGATGCGGCGCACGATGATAGCCCTGACAGTTGCGCGAGTATAATAAGAGAGATAAAAACGACAGGAACACGAGGATTTTAAGCGATGGCAAGTTATCAGGTTGATTTTAGAAACGGCGAGAATATGGACGGTGCGGCAACGTACGGTCTTATAATGCGTTATACGGGGACTTCGGTGTACAGTCAAGCGCAAATAGGCTGGGACTATTATATGGGCGATAACACCTCGATAAAAGAGGTGCGGCGGATGTATTGGAAAGACCGCAGAGACGAAGAGACTAACAAGGTTGTTGGCGGTCAGTTCGTCGAAAATCCGTATGTAGCGAATAACAGAATAGGTTACGGGTTTTTCTCGGATATGGTAACGCAAAAGGTTGATACGCTGTTCAAGGAAACGCCCACGGTTAACGGGGTAGAACTTACGCCGAAGTTTTTAAAGCGTTTCGGTTATACAATGCGGAACAGCGCAGAAAGGGCGAGCGCGCAGGGCATAAGTTATGTTTATGTAGACGGTAGCGATAATCTGAATGTTTTTACAGCGGACAGGGCGATACCTTTTTACGACGATGAAACGGGCGTTTTAAAGGCGTTCATAAGGTGGTGGACGATACAGGGAATGATGTTAAACGATGTTCCTTGTATGTATTGGGAGGTTTATACGGAAGAGGGCGTGCGGACTTATTCGAATAGACCGTCCGTAAGAGAAGTAAAGCCGTTGACGGCGTATAAGTATAAAGTAAAGCGTAGTGCGTTTTCGCAGGAGATAGAGAACGAGGAAAGCGGACTTCCGATTGTTGAGTTTTGGAACAATGAATACAGGGTTAGCGATTTAACGCCGAATATAAGGGCGAAGATTGATATTATAGACCTTGTGCAGAGCGGTTTTGCGAACAATATTCAAGACTTTTCCGATGCGTATTGGGTTATAAAAGATACTACGGGAATGGGCGAGACCTATTATCAAGATTTCTTGGCGAACATAAACAGGACTAAAAAGATAATAGGCGAGGGCGCAGAAATGAAACAATTCCAAATCCCGACCGAGGCGCGTTCTAAATTCGTTGAGATTATAAAGGACGATTTAATCAGGGACGGCGGTGTTGTTGATACAAAAGCCTTGACTAACGGAAATTTGACGGCAACGGCGATAAAAGCGGCGAGGGCGAACCTTGAAACGCGAGTAAGTAAGTTTGAATGGCAAGCGTATAAGACCGCGAGTGAAGTAATCGACCTTTATTTGGCTAAGAACGGAATAAGCGCGGACTTCGATATTACTTTCAATACATATAAGATTGACAACATAACAGAAACCGTACAAAACGCATTGAGTTTACGAGGGACTATCAGCGAAGAGAGTTATCTTAAAATGTTGCAGGGTGTCGGGATAATTGACAATGTAGACGATGAGATAATGAAAATGCAGGAAGAGAACGACACTAAATACGGGATAGGGAATAAGGGAATAGTCGATGATGACGGAGAAACAGGCGCACAGCAAGAGTGATGATATGTTGAACGCGACAACGAAAGCGTTGAACGAGCAGTATAATAGGGCGTATAAAAAGGCTAAAGATTTTTTAGCGGTGGAGTTGTCAAAGGTAGATTTATTAGGGAAGAACGCGAACGAAAGGCTTATCGAACTAAAAAAATATGATAGGTTTGATAAGATTGTTTCGGGGATAGCGGACATTTTCATCGAGGCAGGTAAAGCAACAAGCAAAAGCGTTAAGAGCCTTGCGGCTGATGTTTATCAATTGAACTACGATTGGCAAGCGAAACAGTTCGGACTTAATAAAGAGGTCAACAAGACCGACAGTAAAAAGGCGTACGATGAGGTAAATGTTTTTGACCTTTTAGCGTTAGAGGCATTGACCGATAGAAGTAGTTTAGAGCGCGAGATAAAGTCTAAAATAGCCGCCGCCGTAATCGCTAAACAAGGGATAAGGCCAATCATATCAGCGGTAAAGAATGTAGCGGATAAGAGCCTTGTAAGCGGCGTAGCGACCGCAACAGGGGCAACAACGCTAACGGAGAACAAAGGGCGTTTCGATGTTATGGAAATAATGGGAAAGCGCGGGCATAAGATAAAGAAAGTATGGCGAGCGGTACACGATAACAAGACACGCGAGGCGCACAGGAAAGCAAGCGGACAGGTACAGGACTTTGATAAGCCGTTCATTGTCGGGGGCGAAAAGTTAATGTATCCGCAAGACAAGAGCCTCGGTGCGAGCGTATGGAATACGATTAACTGTCGTTGCAGAATGGCGGTTATTGAGTATAAATGAGGGGCGAACCTCGTAAAAAATAGCGAATAAAAATAAATTACGAGAGGCAACCTCGTTAAAAGCGTAAAGGAGTTTTTATGAAAAGAGCAGAAATCGAAAAGTTATTCGACGGCAAATTGGCAGAGAATGTTGAAATCAAAGACATTGTGGACGCGATTATGAAGATGAACGGCGATGACGTCAACGCCGCAAAAGACAGCGCAAAGGTAGTAAGCGAAGAGAGTTTGGAGAAACTCAAAAAGGAAGCCGCAGACGAGGCGATAAAGCCGTATTTACAGGGCGGCGAAAAGTATATTGACGCAGAAATCTACCAGAAACTGTTAGACGAAAATAAAGCGTTCAAGGAAAAAGAAATCAACATTGCGAGAGAAGCGGCAATCGGCAAAATGCTGTCGGACGGTAAATTCGATAGCAAGGTAACGGAGTTGTTGAAGAAAGTAGTCAACGATTTTGAGCCGAAATGGACGGAGAATAACGAACTCGAAAACGCGCAAGACATCATCAATCAAATGCAAAGTAAATATCCCGACTTTGTTGTGAAAGAAACACAAGGCGGTTTTAAACCTGCTACGCCCGTCAAAACCACGGGGAGCGAAGAGTGCGATGCCTTTGTTTCAGGTTTTTTGGGAAAATAAAAAATTAAGAAAAGGAGACTTATTATGGCAATCAATTATGCTGAAAAGTATTCGCCTATTGTGGCGGAAGCATTCAAACTTCAATCTAAAACTGCGGATTTTGTAAACGGTAAATACGACTTTATCGGTGTCAAAACCGTTGCAGTGTATCAAGGACAGACCGTTGCGCTCGGCAATTATACTATCGCTGGTAGCGACCGTTTCGGCACTCTTTCCGAACTCGAACTTCCGAAACAGGAAATGACCTTGACGCAGGACAAAGCGTTCACGTTCGTTATCGACCGTATGAATTACGAGGGAACGAACTTTGCGAACGAAGTCGGCGCAAGACTTAAAGAGGAAATCGACCAGGTTATTATCCCCGAACTCGACAGTTATCGTATTAAGACTATGGCGGCGGCTACGGGCATTACTACGGGAACCGCTGTTGCACCCACGAAAACTAACGCTTATGAGATATTCCTTAACGGCAGTGCAACGCTCGATGATAATAAAGTGCCGTCGGTAGGTCGTGTGGCGTTCGTATCGCCTGACTATTTCAAATTGCTTAAACAGGATAGCGCATTCGTTCTCCAAAGCGGCAGAACGCAGGAAATGTTGATGAAAGGCATTATGGGCGAAGTTGACGGCGTAGAAGTACGTATGCTCCCGTCCTCGTATTTCCCTGCCGACACTTACCTTGTAATGGCGCATAAAGATGCGGTTGTCGCTCCTGTAAAACTCACTACTTACAGAGTATTGACCGATGTACAGGGCATCGACGGTGCTGTTGCAGAGGGTCGTATCGTTCACGACTGTTTTGTACTTTCTAACCGTGCAAAAGCGATTTACGTACAGAAGAAAGCATAATTAAAAAAGGCGGCGTAAAAAACCGCCTATATGCAAGTAAGAGTAATATCGCGGTGCAACTCCGCGAACTTGCGATAATCGATTAAAAGAGGTACGTTATGGAATATCAAAAGTTTTTAGACAGATATCAAACGGAATTCGGGGAGAATTTCAGCACTTTGATTGAGACTTTTCCGCAATTCCAAATAAGCGCACAAGGGGCGTATAACCGCATACACAGGCAGATAGAAGAGTTTATAAAGAGTAAGAACAGCGCGTACGACTTTGACGATATAAAGAAATGGCAAAAGGAAGCCGTTTTGGATGCCGAAATCTATCAGGCGTTTTACATATTCCATAACGTAGACTTTTCTATTTTAAGCGGATATGACAGCACATCGGGCGCGTTGATAGACAAAAAGACGATAGCAGATAGGGAACTCTGCGCCGAAGTTGTGCGGATATTAAGGAACGCGCGTTTGTTGTATCGGGTTTATGGGGTGCCGCAATGATAATAGCGAAATGGCGAAAAGGAACATATAAAAAAGACAAGACAGGAACGGAAGTAACGGAGCATTTTATCAGGGTGCAAGAGGTATCGGCAACGAGGTATGACGCGTTTCCTACGGACGGAGTAATGGCGCACGATTGGTCGCTTGTTTTAGAAAGTGATACGCCTTGCGCAAGGAATATCGAGGCAGGGGATATGATAATCTATAATAAGCATAGATACACGGTGCAGAACACTGCGACAAAGCGCAACAGAAACGCGTATAACAGTTTTAATACATTGCTTTATCTGAAATGACGAATAGAGATATAATGGCTTATAACGTGCTTTTAATGGCTTTAAAATCGGTATGTCCATACAGGACGGGAAACCTCGAACGGAACGGAATACGAATACAGGTAGAGGGGAGCGGTTTAAAGGTCGTTATCGGACACGAAACAAGCAAGCAGTTAGGCGAATACGCAGTATATACGAACGAGCCGTGGATAAGCCCGAAGTGGGGCGGTAAACAGAACCCGAACGAGGGGTGGATAGAACGAGGGATTAAAAAGGCTATTCCGATGATACAGGGCGTTTACGAGGGAATGTCCATAGATGATTTTTACGAACTTATGGACGATTTACAAAGGGAGACGGCAACGAGGCAAGCGGAAATAAGGAAAAAGAGGTTAAGCAATGTTTGAAGAACTTTTAGCAGAACATATACAAAGTAATATAAAGGCTTATATGGCAAAGACTGTACAGATTAGCGAAGTTGTAAGCGTTGTATATGACGAAGAAGTCGAGGTGTCGAACGACTTATTTTATGAGCCGTTAAAGGAAAATCCGCAGGGGGTTTATATAGTAATGTCCGTTGGTAACAGTACGCAGTCTGCGATACCGCAAGCGAAGTTTACCACGGATTTTTTGAATATAAAAATTCTTTGCGATGAGAACAAAAAGACGGAACTTTTTAAAGCGATAGACGAATATCGGGACAACTTCAACGCACAGTTTTTAAAGTTTGTCGGGACGGGCGAAACCTATAACGCGCAGTTATCCATAAATAAGCCGTTTATAATAGGCAACGCGTGGGATTTACGCACGGATAATTTAGATGACGGCGAAACGGAAACTTTCGGTTTTATAACGGTACAATGGATAATATCGGCGGTTTATAGCGATAATGTTTCGCTCGGTGCGCCTGACATAAAGATAGAGTTTAACGACGGAATAAAGCACACGATAAACGGTTTGATAAGATACAGTTTTTCGGAAAACCCGAATAGCGTTATAAGTCAGCACGAGGGGTCATATAGAGCAGACAGGGACAACGCGGTTTTGACAACGACTTATGTTTTGAACTTTCAGAAGATAGACGGCGATACGCTATGCGAGAAACTGCATAAGTCTTTTACAGGCGAGGACGGGAGCATTTACGGGCAGAAGTTATTTTTATATATTGACGGGAAACTGATTGGTTGTACAGATTATACCCTTGACGAGGACTACGAGAACGGCGTTACGACTTATACGCTGACTTTGATAAAATGAGTAAAGTTTACGAGATTAACATCAATCATAACATAGAGGGCGGCGGCGGACAGATTGACGGCGGCACAACAACGCCCGAAACCACGCAGAAAAAGCAGGTTGAGCAAAGCAAGACAGGAAGTACGGCTGGAAAACTTATCGGCGTTTATGTGGCAAAACAGGCGTTTCAATGGGCAACCTCTAACTACGGGAATATGACAGGAGATTATATCGGGCAACAGTGGATTAGCGAGGGTATTGAAATTACTGGGTTGGCGATAGCCGCGTTAAAAAGTCCTATGGGACTTGCCGTTGCGGGTGCTATTTTAGCAAAAAAAGCAATTGATAAGGCGGTCGAGGTGCAGAAGTCTAAACAGGATGCACAGCAGTTAAGAGAACGCGTAGGCGGCACGGTAAGTAGCGGAGGCAGACGATGAGATTTTTAATAGGTAATAAAAACGATATTTTTACGGAATATATGCCGCTTGCAGGTGCAACGCTTGTATGGAATACCGACGGCACGCTTGATAGTGGTTTGGTAAGAATAGTAACGGAAACGGCAGAGCCTTTTTCTCCGACGGATATTGCGCGGCTGACATTCCCGAACTATGAGACTATTGATATGTTAGTAGGTAGCGATACCGTGTCGCCGTGGGCAAAGGCGGCGGGTAAATATGTACACGATTTAAGCATAATCGAACTTACAAAAATACTCGAAAAGTTTGTTATAAACAATATTTGCCTTACGAATACTGACATCACGACCGCGGTACAATTATCGAGGGCAACGAATAACATAAACATACAGATAAACGCGAAAGAGGGAACGCGATACCGTATAAGTTTTGCAGGAGCGCAGGAAAAGTTTACAGGGAAAGCCGAAGAACTTATTATGTCAAACGCAACCGCGCGTGAGGTATATGACGAGATTTTATCCGCTTACGATTGCAGGGTAGAGGTAAAAAGCATATCGAACGCTAACGGCATAGTATGCGGATATGTTGACCTGAACGAGACCACGGATAAAACGGATAAAACAGATAGGATAGGGACTTATTACGAGAATAACATTGACGATTACAACGGAAAAGTAGTAAGTAATGTATCTAACGCGACACCGCAAACGCTTTTAACTTTCCGCGATACTTTTAAGGCGAAATACGGCGTTACGACGGCATCCACGAATGACAGAGTTATAGCCTTTCCGTTTTCTCCCGAATATGTTACCGATTTTAAGTTGCGTTTTAATATGAATGTAACGGTAAATACGGACGGTGGGATTGCACAGGGTGCCGTTCCACAAGTTATAGATATATCGGGCATTGATATTCCCGTAATAGCGAGTAGCGACGGAAGTACGAGTTATGACTATTTTGTAGACAAAGAGTTTTTTGATACGCTTTCGACATCGGCACAATACGAACAAAATCAAAACAATACTCTATATTATGTAAGAGGTCAGGACGAGGCAGACGTTTCGCGTACATATAAATTCTTACTCACAACGACAACGGTTTTTTCCGAAATGTCTTTAAAAGTACTTGATAGGTATTTTAAAGCACATAGCGAAATATTTACAAGATTTCCGTATCGGAATATAGACACAGATAAAAATAAGTTTACGGTCGACAAGGCATTTTTTACGATAACGTATGCGCCGTTAATTGATACGCTGGTAGAAAGCACTAAAAATATTGACAGCGACGAGGGACTTTTAAGCGTAATAGACGGACAAGGCGGTAATGTAATAGACCTTACGAGATACGGGCGTAATTTGCTTGGTAAAGCGAAAAGAATAGGCAACGATGAACTTATTATCGATTGCAACGAAAAAGCCTTTACAAGCGTTTTACAGCCGTTAGACAAGATAGGCGATTATGTTGTTTATAAGACGGAATTACAGATTATGACGAAAGTAAAGCCGTCTGATGACGAGGATAAGAACTGGTATAAAGCGCGGTATTACTTAACTAAACACTATAATAATATTTCGAGTAAAGTATCGTTGGCAAGGGAAAAAAGGATTTACAATATACCGCTGACGGGGTATAATACTATTATACCGTTGCGAGAAAAAGTTTATTACGGGTACACAAACCAAGAGCGAGTTTATGCGGACGATGAAAATCTTAAAAAGACCATAACTCACTATATGATTGAAACGCTTACTAACGAAGTAGAGCATAAGCCGATAGATAGTTTAAAGATAACTACCAACAACACAACGGGCATACAACTTCGGACTTTTGTTTTACCCGCCGTAGGGTTTGGCGCAGGAAACACTCTAAACCTCATAGCGAAATTTTACGACAATTATAGCGCGGGGTTATCGTTAGACCTTACGAGTAATGTTTTTAACTGGATAGGCGGTAAGAAAGTCGCGTATAATCCGTATGTAAACGACAACGGCGAAGTAAACAGATTTCAGGCTATACAGTTTGGGTATTCGCAGAACTTTTCGGGCGATTACGCGAAAGTAAGACCGCTTGTAGGGAACGGAGAAACATTCTTTACGGTAAATAGCGATGAAGTCAACTATGAAAAAGACCGCTCCGAAAGTATATCGATACAAAAGATATACGAATTTACCGAAAAAAACCTTATAAGCGGAAAAAACAAAGTGCGAATAGGAACGGCATTGCTGGCGAAAAACAACGCTATAAACGCAAATATACCCGTTTTAATGCTATATAAAGATTGCCCCGACAAGTATATAAATAGCGACACGCAACAGTATTACGGCGAGGGAACTTATGTTGGCTATGTCAAGGACACATTGACTTATGGGTTGAAATACGAGGCAGTAACGGGAGGATATACCGCTAAACGGTGGATAACGCCAAAAACGGAAAACACGACTTATAATAACATAGTCATAGCGGACACTTTCGGACGAATATATTTAGCCGCGAGCGTAATAAAATCGGGGGGAACATCGGACTTTGTGCCGTGTATAACCTTTTGGGACGAACAGATATTACAACTTGACGAATAAATTAAAGGAGAATAAATATGAAAATTTATCTTAATGCACAGTATAAGTGCGTAAAGGTCGAAGATAATACTTTTGTAGCGAACTCGACGTCAAACTTCATAAGGTATTATTTCGTACAGAACGCAGACGGCACGCTTGCAGATGAAATCACGGAAAGCACTGAGGTTTATCTTAATCAAGAGCCGTCGTATGTAACGCTCGGATTTAGGCGCGCGGACGGAAACACTATACAGCACCTTATGGCAACGCCAAAGGTTGAAAACAACGAGCCTTTCTGGGAATACATTATCAGCGATGCGGACGGCATATTGTATAAAAAAGGCGCGTTGGAAGTATCTGCACAGTTTATAAATGCTACGCTGAACAGCGAAAATAAGATAATAAGTCAAAAAGTAATGGCGGTTGCTATAAACACGGCGCACGTTTTAGATAATATCGGCGAAGAGGCAGAAGAATATTATTCGCAGTATGAACAGGCGAACAACGAGGCGCACGCGGCGTTACAATCCGAATTAAGCACTTTTGTCCCGAAACAACTTGCAGGGTATAGGCAGATAACTGCGGCAGACAACACGCCCACTTTTAGAACAAACGCATATACATATGTAAACAACGGCGTAAATGGGTATAGAATGTCTTTGCAAGCCATAAAAGAACTAAACACAAAGATAATGAGTGTCGATAGTATAAGCGACGCCGATTTTAATAAATTATCCGTAGGCGATTTTATTTACAGTAAAAATTGAAAAAGAGGTATCTTATGAGTAAATTATGGCGTGTGATAGGCGAAGAACAGACGGAACAAGTATTGCTTGAAACGAGCGCGGACAATGTAACGGTTGCGGACACTGGGGGAAAGTTAGAAGCAACGACTGTTGAGGGTGCGTTAAGCGAACTTGCGGACGGTGTTAAACAGGCGCAGAAAGCGAATATAATAGATGTAGGACAAGGAACACCGACAACAGAAAATGGCAATACCATTACTCCCGTAAATTTTATATTTTCAAATGGCACAAGTAAAACCGTAAACATTTACGCACAACAAGGCGAAAAGGGCGATACTGGCGCGACTGGCGCAAAAATAGTTTCCACCGAATTAGTTGGGCATACAATCGACGGTGGGAACATTTATCAGCAGACTTTTGACAATGGTTCAAAAGCAAAATTCATTGCGCCGAAAGGCGACGACGGAATAACCGATTACGAGGAATTATCAAGTAAACCGATTATTTACGCAATCCTTAATGCAATATCCGACCCCGTTGAAAACACTTACTATAAGCACGTCGGGGCAACAACCGAGAGGTTTATAAACGGCTATATATACTTATACACAGGTGGACAATATAAGGCAATAGACGGTTCGGGTTCGGGCGGTGGCTCGGGTTCGTCAAATTATACCAAAATCGAAAGCACGATACCGACAAGTGCGTGGGTATCGAGTGCGCCCTCGTGGATAGGACAAAACGCGCTTACTTGGAGCACTCGTGAAAATACATATTATATAAAAGGCGGCACGGAAGATTTAGGACTTGTTATAGGGAGTACGTATACTGCGACACTAACTATCGACGGAACAGATTACACACCTGAATATTCTAATGTTATGGAAGCAGACGGTATGAATGCATATGTCGCGCAATTTAATAGTTCTGTAATGCTCCAAATTTTAGACCACTGCGCAGGGTTTGATACGGAGGGTAATTTTACCGTAGGCAACGGCTATCTTGTAATGGTAATACCTCTCAACGGAACAGTTCCGTCCAGCGTTATAGTCAAAAGTTTTTCGGGCGCGGAGAAAATTTCGGCGGCTATTGAAAACTCGGCAATAAAAGTAAACTCTGCTGTTAAAATGTTTATTGATTACAGCGGTAAGATTAAAGCGGTAGGAAAGGCAAGCGGAAGTCTAACGGTATCGGCAAACGCAATCCCGACCGTCAATATATCTTACGCCATTGAAATAACCGATACTAATGTTGAGGGACTATTTGAAATAATAAACAGTTATGTTCCCGAAATGCCGACGCAACAACAAGCGGACTGGGCGCAAACAGATAATACGGCGGTTGATTATATAAAAAATAAACCTACAATTCCGACTATACCTGAAATCCCTGCTAATTTGCCTCAAACAGCCGTTGGTAGCACCACACAAACTTGGGCAAAAGGCGAAACTACGATTGAAGTAAGTGATAGTTCTATAACCTTAACAAGCGATATTGATATAATTCTATCGTATGAGGGGGAAATAACTGGAACATTCACGACAGGGAAATTTACATTACAGGCTAATCCTGCTCTTACTAAAAATATAGAATTTAAGTATAAGATTAAACAAACCTCAGGATATGGGCAGATAAATATTATAAACAATTATAGAATACCGAAACGGACTTATAGTTCAAATTATCTTAGAGAAAACACATCGGTACAAACAAGTGTCTGGGTGTCGTCGTCTGC